>WRIF01000261.1 GCA_009782865.1 Promicromonosporaceae bacterium | reverse complement strand
CCGAAGCGATGGCCGGCGGTGAAATTGCCTTGCTGCAAGACGGCGATATTATCGAGATCAATATTCCGAACAAGACATTGAACACATTGGTCTCGCCGGAAGAAATGGCCAGACGCCGTGAAGCCTGGCGAAAACCCGAACCTAAAATTAAAACCGGTTACATGGCACGTTACGCCAAATTGGTAACTTCGGCTAATTTAGGTGCCGTCGTGCAATAAATGGCGGAACCTGGCATCAAGATATTTACCGAACCTCCTCTGGAAATCACCGCGCCTCTGGAAAGAGAAATTCCTTCGCGGACTTATGTTATCTATCTCGGCCAGGAGATCGCCGGCTGGGACGGTGACCCGTGGGAGTACGAGGCGACCTTCCAGGTCTGGCGCTTCGTCGGTGAGATGGACGAGGGCGTTGACTTCGACATCTCCACCAACGCCGGCTGGGAGTTCGCCGCCGGCCTGGCCATCCCCTCGGCCCCGTCCCTGCCGGACTGGGAACTGGTCGACACGCAGACCACCAACGTCGGCGGCGACCACGTGCTGGTCTTTGACAACCTGGAGTTGGGCCTGTACCTGGTGGTCGAGACCGACTCCGGCCACCCCGACGTTGACCCGATCGCTCCGTTCTTCGTGACGATCCCGCTGTTTGTCAACGACTCCTGGCTGCTCGACGTCTTCGTGTACCCGAAGAACTTCGAGGACCCCGAACTGACCGTGACCAAGGGTGTCGACGGCCCGCACTTCATCGGTGACGTGGCCACCTGGACTATCGACTCGACCATCCCCGTTGCCACCAACGCGGACGAGCTGCTCACCGGCGTGAACGTGATTGACCGCTTCCACTCGGCCCTGGCCCCCGACTACGAGACCGTGATCGTGCAGATCGTGGACGGCGACGACGTCATCGCCACCCTGACCGACTTCGACGCGGTCCTGGCGGGCGGCGTGCTGACCGTGTCTATCGACGAGAGCCACCCGGCCTCCGTGGCCCTGCTGCGCGACAACCCCGGCGCCACCCTGCGCGTGATCATCGAGTCCGAGATCCTGCCCGAGGCCGCCGGCCAGTACATCATCAACTCCGCCGAGACCACCTGGTTCCACGAGGAGGGCGAGACCGGCCCCATCGAGCCGACCGACCCCCCGTCGCTGGACTTCCGCGGTTCGCTGAACATCGTCAAGCACCACTTCGAGGATGTCGCCGAACTGCTGGCCGGCGCCCAGTTCCGCGTCTTCACCACCCGTGACGCCGCCGTGGCCCTCGATGGCGACTACGAGCTGACCACCGCCCCGCTGACCACCGGTGATGACGGTGCCTGGGCCGCCGCCCTGGCCGGCCTGCCCGTCGGCGCCACCGTGTACCTGCGGGAGATCGCCGCCCCCGACGGCTTCATCCTGCTGGCCGAGCCGGTGGCCGTGGTCATCTCCGGCGTCGGTGGCCTGTCCCCGACCTTCGAGTGGGACGAGGTCCTGGGCGACTGGGTCATGGTGGACGAGGGCGTGGATGCCGACGTCACCATCCAGTACGTCGCCAACGTCCCCGAGGACGGCGGCAGCGGTAACTTCCGTCTCCCGATGACCGGTGGTGCTGGCGTGGCCATGTTCACCATCATCGGCCTGGGTGCCGCCGGCGTGCTGGTGGCCCTCTTCACCCGCAAGAAGGCTGCCGCCTAGGTGGCAACCCCGTGAGGCCTGGCCCGCCGGTACCTTTGCCGGCGGGCCAGCCCCGGGGCATCGTTCTCAAGTCTGGCAAGGGAAGTAAATGCACTGGCGAGTTCGCGTGGCACTGATCACCGTGGTGAGCGGGATCGCTGCGGGCTTCCCGCTTTACCCCACGGCCGCCGACTGGTTCATGACCCGCGACCTGGCCGGCCTGGACGTGGTCCACGAGATGGCGGTGTCCGAAATGGGCTCCGTCGGGCGGGCCGACCTGATCGCGGCCGCCGATGCGCACAATCGCGACCTGGCCGCCGGCCGGATCGAGGACCTCTCCGAGATCCCCGGCTGGTACTACGACCTGCTGCGGGTGCCCGGCTCCGAGGTGATGTCCCGCGTGACGATCCCGACGATCGACCAGTCGATCATCGTGTTCCACGGCACCTCCGACGAGGTGCTCTACCGCGGGGCCGGCCACCAGTTCGGCACCTCCCTGCCGGTGGGTGGCCCCTCCACCCACTCGGTGATCACCGCCCACTCGGGGCTGAGCACCGCCCGGTTCTTCTCCCGGGTGCCGGAACTGACCATCGGGGACCGCTTCACGGTCTCGACGGCCGGGGTGACCAAGTGGTACGAGGTAGACCAGGTGATGACCGTGCTACCGGGCGACTATCACGACTACCTGGACATCTTCCCCGGCGAGGACTACGTGACGCTGTTCACTTGCTATCCGGTGGCGATCAACTCGCACCGGCGGCTGGTGCGGGGGACCCGAATCGATCCCCCCGAACCGTTTGACCCGCAGTACACCCAGTTTGTGGAGGCGGGATTCCCCTGGTGGGCGTGCCTGTTCACCGGCGCGCTGGTCGGGGGGCACGGCCTGGGCCGGTGGCGGTTCAAGCCCGCCAAGGCCTCCCGTGGGGATGCCGATGCCTTGCCAGACTCCTTGAATCAAGAAAGCTCTATCCGATGAACCGACTCGTGACAGCTCTCGGCGCGGTGGCGTTGACCCTGCCCCTGTTAGGCCTGCCCTCCGCCGTGTCGGCATCGTCCCTGCCCGATCCCGGCCGCTCCGGTTCCTTGACCGTCGAGCGCCAGGACACCGCCGGTGACCCGGTCACCGACCCGGTGGACGTGACCGTCTGCCTGATTCGTTACGACGCTGCCGGCAATGCCATCGACCTGACCACCAACCTCGGCTGGCAGCGAGCCGCCCACGTCACCGTCTATGACGCCCCCCTGCTGGCCGACCCCGCCGACTGCCTCACCCAGCTGGGCGTCGCCGGCATTGCGACCTTCTCGAACCTGCCGCTCGGTCTGTGGCACGTGTCGTTGACCTACCCGGGCGGCGAGGAGGCCTCCGAGCCGTTCTTGACTCCCCTGCCGCGGATCGATGAAGACGGGCAGACCTGGATCTACGACGTCCACGCCTTCCCCAAGCCCTTCGACCCCGACCCGGTGCCCAACCGCGCCGCCATCGGCGGGACCGTGTGGCGGGACTACAACCTCGATGGCGTCATCGACGCGGGCGAATCCCGCGTCCCGAACGTGACCGTCTCGGTCTACCGCCTCGGCCCGGCCCCCCTGACGGCCCCGACGGCATTGGTGGCCCCGGGCACCTACCTCGGCTCCACCCTGACCGCCGCCGACGGCACCTGGTTCATGGGCAACCTGCCGGCCGGTCAGAAGGTGGTCCGCTTCAACGTGTCGACCGCCAACAGCCTGGAGCACTTCTACACCTTCACCAACGTTGGCCCCGACTTCCAGGGCGCCGACCCGGCCACCGGCCTCACCGACGCGGTCACCGTGGTCTATGACGAGATT
>WRIF01000260.1 GCA_009782865.1 Promicromonosporaceae bacterium | reverse complement strand
CACTCGGGAGTGGGCTCGGGGGCCAGCGCATACCCGGCGGCAAACGCGCCCGCCGCGACGACGGCTGCGGCCAGGAACGCCGCCCGCCACGCCCCGCGCCTTGGCCGAGGCTGGCGGCTTGGGGTGCTGGGCGCCCTTGTTCCAGGCGGGACGGCGCCTGCGGTGTCTTCGGGCATGTGCGGGTGCTCCTTTCGGCCTCGCTGCCGGGTTGGTTGAACGGTAGCATGCGCAGTCCCGCAGCCGTGGGCCGCCCGAGGCGCCGCGAGATGAGTTTAGGCAGGGTTCGTCGGTGCGGTAGGTTTACTCGTGTCTCCAGCAGTCCAAGCAGGTGGGCATGATGTCCACTGGCGCAGGGGACGTGGACGCTGGCACAGGGGTCGGCGAGAGGAGCAGGGCGATGGCGAGTAGGACGGACATAGGGCCTCCTGTGGGTGATGACGGGGTACCGCGATTGTGGCAGGCAGTGACCGGTGCCGGCACCCCTGGTGAGGCACTTGCCTCATCGACTTCGTGAGCCGTGGAATCCTGCGGCTCCTGGCGACATCGAGAGGCTGTCTGTGCCCCAATTTGGCCCAGGGACGCTTGCGAAGACCGTGATCCACCTGCGAGCCTGCTCTTCACGGGACGCGCCGAGGCATCCCGACTACCAAGCAAAGGAGATTTCCATGATCGCAAGACGCAAGATCACCGCCAGCCTGTTCGCCCTCGTGATGGGTGCCACGCTGGCGCTGGCCCCGGCGGCACAGGCTCAGACTCCGCAGTGCCCCGTCTGGAGCGAAAACAATGTCTGGTGGCACACCTATCACCAGGTTTCGATTCATGTCACCTGCCTTGGTGGGCAGGCGATGAGGGCAAGCCTGCAGTCTGTCCAGGGAGGAGGGCCGATTCGACAGACCGTCGGAGCGTGGAGGTCCGCGATGCTCACCAACTCGGTGGCAAATCGACCCGGAACCGGATGGACTCCAGTGGGCAGCACTGTCCAACGGCTTCTCTAGTGACAACTCGAAGAGTCAAACCGCATGCGCGGGGCGCAGTCCGCGGGGCCGCGCCCGCTTTGCTTGTGGCGGTGGTCTTGGTAGCCGGTGCGGGCTGTGCCGACGATGCCCAGCAGGTCGCTGAGCGGCCGTGGGCGGCGGAATTTCAACGAGTCTACGATGAGGCTCCGAACGACTTTGTGCGTTCCATTGTTGCCGATGGGGAACTGACCCTGGTCGAGATGCGGGAGGCCGCCGCGCGCACCAACGAATGCCTGGCTTCGGTGGGATCGCCGGCCACCATCGACGAAGGCGAGGGCGGGGCCTTCATGCTTGGGTTTTATCATCGGGCAGGGTACGAAGGCCACGAGGACATGGCGGTTCACCTCGGTGGCCCGGAGATTCGTGACGCTACGTTTGCGTGCGAGTTTGAGTACTTCATGGATCTGTGGGTCCTGTGGGACACGATTCGGGTGAACCCGCACGGCGAGAACTTCGATGACTTGGTGGCTGAATGCCTGATCAGAAACGGCCTGGTCGATGCCACCCTCACCGGTCAGGCGTTCCGAGAGGCTGCGTTGGCGTGTGATTTCTTCTTCGAGCATGACCCCGACAATCCGCTGACCAACGAGGAGATCACGGAACTGTCCCGGCTTCACTGGGAGGAGAACCCGGACTGCCGCACGCAACTCCCTGGCCCGGTCTACCTGGATGAGGGGGTGGCCTGGGATTGCCAGATGGACCCGCTGAACAGTTGAGCACGGTACCGCCCGCGCGCTTGAACGGTAAGCCTCTGAGCAGGACGGTCGCCCGTGAGAATGTGCGCACTGGGGTGGCGCTGGTCGCCGTGGCGCTGCTGGCCGGGGCCTGCGCGCCTGCCACCGGAGAGCCCTACTCCAGCCCCTGGGCCGCCGAGTTCGCGGAGGTGTACGCGCGGGCGGAGTCGGACCTGGTGCGGGCCATTGTTGCCGATGGCGAGTTGACGCTGGCCGAGATGCGGGAGGCCATCGCGGCGACGAATGCCTGCTTCCGCGACGTGGAGGTCGAGTTTGGCGTGGTGGGCACGGTGGAGACGACACTTGCCGAGGATGGCTTGGGAGGATTCACCCTTCGGACGGGTCACGTCGAGCCCTGGCATGACGTGGATCAGGAACTGCGGAGTGCCATCGCGGATTGCGAGTTCCGTTACTGGAACGATCTGTGGATTCTGTGGGACCTGATTCGACTGAACCCTGACGCGGAAGACTTCGATGGCTTGGTGTTGGACTGCCTGGTTCGCAACTCCGTGGTGCCACAGGGATTCACCTACCACCAGTTCCGCGAGGCGGTGGACCAATGCGCCTTTGTCTATGACCACGACCCAGAGCACCCACTGAGCCCGGAGGAGCTTCGTTTGCTTTGGGAGCAGCATGATCGGGATTGCCGGCCCCAACTGCCAGACGGCACCTACCTCGACGAGGGCGCTGCCTGGGACTGCCAGATGGATCCGCTAAACCACTAGCACCGCCAAGCGGAAGGCGCCGGCTCCTTCCGTCAGTTGGCAGGCACGCCCAGGCAGAGCGCCGCCTGTCCCTCTTCCAGGCTGACACCGTTCGGCAGCATTAGGGGCGGCTCCTCGCAGTCGGGGATGTCCCGGCACTCCACCTCGGCCCCAGCGACCCAGCAATGCAGGCAGTTCCACCGTTGGTTGGTCCACTCCACCCGTTCGGTCGGGGACATCGCCACGAACTGCTCCGGGTCAAGCCAGGGCGGCATCACCTCCCGCAGGTCGGCCTCGGTGAACTCAGGCGGTACGATGCCGTGCTGCTGAAGGCAGGTCACGGCCCGCGATTCCCGGGAGAGGTTGTGAGGATTCTCCGAGATGAGGTGGTACAGGCGGACCAGGCCGAGTTCCATCGAGACCGGAGACCAGTCGCAGAGACCGGTGTAGCGACAGTGACACTCTTCCATCACCGGCCAGAACTCCGGACGGTCCCAGTCCGTGCCCCGCCACGCTCCGGCCTGATCATCGGACGGGTCGGTAAAGACCTCGACCTCGAAGCCACTCAGGTCGGCGCAGGCCTGGACTCGATGGAGCGCTTCCCGCACCTCGGCGGTGGTGAGCACCCCGTCGCGCAGGATGTCCCTGACAAAGTCGCTCTCCGCCCGCTCATACTCCTGCCCGAACACCTCGGCCCAGGGGCCATCAAAGCCGGGAGGCGCCGCCTGAGTGTCGCCGGCGCAGCCGCTGACAACGCCCAGGTAGACGAGACCAAGGGCCAAGACTCGTGTCTGCTGGGTCTTCAAGAACAATCCTTCTCGGTCTGGGGGTCTGCGGACGGGGACGCTGCTGAGCAAACTCGCGGGCGTCTACTGAGCAGATTCGCGGGTGTCTGTTGCGCATCCTTGCCGTGCCCGGTCGAGCCCGCGCGCTCAGAGCGGGGTGACGGGCAGGCTTCGGCCCGCCAGCGACGGGCGGGAGGCGGCGAGGCGGGCGGCGGCCTCCCGCAGCACAGTGGCGGCCGGGGAGGTCGGAGCG
>WRIF01000259.1 GCA_009782865.1 Promicromonosporaceae bacterium | reverse complement strand
ACACTTCTCGGTTGAGCGGTTGGAGGGGGCGGGGTCGGCCCCTCGAACGCGGGTTGGGTGCGCGATCGGCTGAGAGAAGAGCTCCCCCCTGAGCTACCACGCCGCCGATGTGCGGGCCTCGACCCCCACCGATGCCGCCAAACGAATCGTGCCGGATGTGGCCCGCGAGCGCCTGTCCATCTCGAGCGCCCGCCGCTCGATGGTCTCCCTGCTGGAGGCGCGCCTGCAGCGCGAGCAGCTCTCCTTGTCCTCCCTGCGGACCCGCCCGGTGCTGGCCCATCCGCAGACCATGGTCGATATCCGTGAGGAGCGGCTGGGGCACACCATCGCCCGGGCCCGCACCCTGCTCAACGAGCAACTGCTGCAGGCCTGTGGCGACATTGGCCGCCTCTCGGCCGAGCTCAATGCCCTCTCCCCCGCCTCCACCCTGGAGCGAGGCTACGCCGTGGTGCAGACCGCCGCCGGGGTGGTGGTGCGCACCGCCAAGGACGCCCCCGCCGGGACCGCCCTGACCATTCGCCTCGCCAAAGACACCCTCCCTGCCGTCGTCTCCGACTAGGCGACGCCAACCAACCGGCTGGCCGAGGCGGCAGGCCGCGCAAAATGTGACCGCGTTCACACTTACCGCTGTGACAAACGGTCCCTGTCCCGTCATGAACTAGGTGAACGGGCCCCACCAGCCGCTGGGCCCCAGCAAGAAAGCGAAGTACCGCATGAGCATCAAGCACCGCATTGCCGCTAGCCTCGGCGCCGCCACCCTGGTTGTCGCCCCGGCCCTCCTCCTTGCCCCTTCTGCTGCCGCCATGGAATGTGGGGACGGCACCGACGACTGCAACATCGTCATCGAAGGCGAGGACGGCTACCTGGGCATCACCACGCTGTCCGGCGACATCGCGCTGACCGTCCCCGACTTCGTCTCCACCTTTGAGATCTCGTACGACGCAGACGGCAACCTGATCTGCCTCAACGAGGACGGCACCGAGATGGACATGTCGGTGATGACCGAGAACTGTGAGCTCGACCGTTCGGGCCTGGCCCGCACCGAGGGCGATGAGATCGAGACCGGCGACGGCTACGAGAACATCGTCCCGATTGACGGCGAACTCGCTATCGTCCCCATCGACGCCACCACCTCCGGCTCCAACACCGGCTGGATCGTCGGCGGCATCGCCGCCGGTGTCGTGTTGGTGGGCGCGGGCGCCATCTACGGCGTGCGCCGCCACTCAGCCGCCAAGGCCTGATAGGTTCTTCCCCGTCATGGTTCGCCGCAGGGGAAGGTTGGTCGCTAGATGCCTGCCCTTCCCCTGCGCCAGCCAGGATTCGAGGCGCTCTTCGCCTCGGTCTACCCCGATCTGCAGCGCTATTTCGCGCGTCGCCTCGGGGCAGACCAGGCCGAGGACGCGGTAGCCGAGACCCTGACCGCCGTCCTGGCCAAGTGGGACTCGGCGCCACCGACCCTCGACGAACAGCGGGCCTGGACCTTCGGCTTCGCCCTCAACAAGCTGCGCGAGGCGGAACGCTCCACGATCCGGCAGGCCAAGCTGGAACAGGCCTCCAGGGCCACCGCCGACCGTGACACCACAGAATCACCCGAGGGCCTCATCGCGGCCAACGACCGGGCTAGAGACCTCCTGGCCCGGTTGCCCGCCGGTGAGCGCGACGCCATCTACCTGACGGTGGTCGCCGGCCTCTCCTCCAAGCAGGCGGCCGCCACCCTCGGATGTACCGTCTCGGCCATCACCACCCGAGTCTCGCGGGGCCGTGTCCGGCTTCGGGAGCTCCTCGCCAACGAAGCTGCGAACGCATAGGAAAGGAGGCAAGTCATGCACCAGTTCCCCGATCTCCTCACCGACCGCGAGCACGGGCCTTCCGTCTCGTTCCCCGGCGATGACGAGGCGGCCGCCGCCGACCGCGAGATCGCCGCCCTGCGCGCCGAGATGCTTGCCTCCGGGCTGCTGCCTGACCTGCCTGCCGCCGCCGAGCCAACCGCGGCCTCGGCGGCCACCATGCTCGCCCGTGTCCTGGGCACCCGGGGCGCCACCCCCCCGGCGGTGGCGTCGGCAACGCTCCTGCAGCCCGCGCCCCCCGCGGGCATCTCGGGTGGGGAGGTTCCCATCGATGTCGCGGCGCTCGTCTCCCGTCGCCGTCGCGCAAATATCACCAAGGCCTTGTTCGGCCTGGCCGCCACCGTGCTGGTGGGCGCGGTCTTGGTGGTGCCCGCCCTCAGGGGCGACGACACCGCCCCTGCGAGCGAGCTGGCGTTCGAGCCGGCGGATGGGGCGCTGCGGTCATACGTCGGCGCAAGCGATGATGCCGAAGACGCGGCGTTCGAGGAGGCCCCTGCGGCCGATGCCTGGCCCGAGGCCCCCGAGGCGGCCCCAGGCGACCGGGACGCCAACATGGCCCAGCGCGAGCCCGAAGAGGCGCCGGGAGGGGGAGGCTGGCCGGTGACCCTCGACGGCGTGGTGATCCGCCACGGAGACCTCGCGTTCGTGCAGGACCTCACCTCTGGCGAGTGCTTCCTTCCGCAGGCAGGCCCAGGCAACGCCAGTGACCTTGCCGATCTGTTCGGCCCCTCCGGCCTCGCGGCGGGCCAGCAGGTGTCCATGACCGGCATCCCGCACGGCCCCTCCGCCGTACACCCCCCCGGCTGCGCGGCGGGCGCGCTCGACCTATACGACATACAAGTGCTTCACGTCGAGCCGTAGGCCGCGTAGGCTAGCGAAGATGAGTCTGTTCAAGAACGCCAAGAAGACGACCCCCGCCCCCCTGGGCGGAGCCGCCAGTGATCGCTACGGTTTCGAATACCTTCCGGCCGATCAGGTCTACTTTGACTCGGCCTGTCAGACGCTTCGCCCGCAGCCGGTAATCGATGCGATGGCCCGGCACTTCACCACCCACAACGCCTGTGGGGAGCGCGTCAAGTACGCGTGGGGCAGGCAGGTCGACGACGTCGTCTCGGCCACCCGCGCCCAGGCCCTCAAGTTCCTGGGCCTGCCCGCCAAGCACTACACCACGGCGTTCACCCTCAACACCACGTACGGCGTCAACCTGCTGCTCGGGCAGCTGCCTGCCGGCCGGTACTCCCGCATCGTCACCACGCACACCGAGCACAACTCCGTGTTCCTGCCAACCATTGCCTTCGCCAAGCGGCACGGCGTGCCCCGCCTGCTGCTCGACCGCTCGAGTGATGGCGCCCTGCAGTACTCGGTGGGCGATGTTGCCGATGCCGTCGTCGTCATCTCGGCGATGAACAACGTCGATGGCGCTCCGACCCAAGGGCTGCGCGAGCTCGTGGCCGCCACCCGCCAGGCCGGCGGCATCGTGATCGTCGACGGCGCGCAGGCCGCCCCGCACCAGGTGGACCTGCTGCACGGCCTGGAGGCCGACGCCATCGTCTTTTCCGCCCACAAGGTGTACGGCGCCTCTCTTGGCGTGGTGGCCGCCCGCCACGAACTGCTCCAGTCCCTGGAGATCAACTTCATCGGGGGCGGCCAGGTCGCCACGGTCTCCGAGCAGGACTTCTGCCTCATCGACGAT
>WRIF01000258.1 GCA_009782865.1 Promicromonosporaceae bacterium | reverse complement strand
AGATAGGCCGCCTCCCGCAGGGCGCGGGCAATGTCCAGCTGCATGCCCGGTCGCACCCGCCCGTGAATGGTCAGACCGTATGAGCCGGAGGTGATCGACTCGACCCCGCGAATCGAGGGCACCTCCAACAGATCCGAGGAGTGCCGCGGATCGGAGACCACGGTGTCGACCGCCCGGCGCAGCGCCGTCTTGGCGGTCTCGACATCTGCCCCCAGCGGGATGCGGATCTCGGCGACCGCCCGCGCCCACTGCTGGGTCTGATTGCCGGCCCGCAGGATTTCGCCGTTGCGAACATGCCACAGCGTGCCGTCAAAGGCGCGGACGTGGGTCAGGCGCAGGTCCATCTTCTCGACCACCCCCACCGCCCCGCCCCCGAGGTCCACGCGGTCGCCCACCCCATACTGATCCTCGATCAGGATGAAGATGCCAGAGAGGAAGTCGCGCACCAGGGACTGGGCACCGAAACCGATGGCGACACCGACCACCCCGGCCGAGGCCAGCAGGGGAGTGATGTAGCGGCCGGCGCCGATCACGTTGAGGATCATGAAGATCATCGCGCTGACGAGCACGATGTTGGTTGCCGAACGCAGCACCGAGCCAACCGTGCGGGCGCGCGCGGCCCTTCGCGCCTTGACCTCCGGTGAGACCAGCAGCTGCATCTCGGCGGTGCCGTCGGGGTCGTGCTCGGAAAGGCCCTCGACGGCGTCGTCGTACGCCTTGGAATAGCCGGAGGCAATCCGCTCGGTCAAGACGGTGATCAGCCGGCGCGCCAGCAGTAGGGTCAGGGTTCCGATGACCACGATCAGCAGGACGTGCAGTGGCCGGTCGGTAAACCAGGCCCAGAAGTCCCGGGCCGCCTCGACCGTCTCCTCGACCAGATCCTCGGAAAACACCATGCGGCCAGTATTGCCGATCCTCCGTGCGAATGTGAATTTGAGGTGCAATGATGGCCCGGTGAACCACGATGTTTCCGAGCCTGACTTCATTCCTGAGGACCTCGCCGACCTGGCGCGCGCCCACGGCGTGGCGACCCACTACGCCGGATACGACGGCAAGCCACGGCAGGTGAGCGCGCAGACCCTGGTCACGGTGTTGACCGCGCTGGGGGTGCCGGCCAGCACCCCGGCCGAAATCGCCCTCAGCCTTCAGGCCGCGGGCGAAGAGGAGTGGCGAGCCGTGCTGCCCCCGGCGGTGGTGGTGCGGCAGGGCCGGGAGGCGACCTTCCCGGTGCATGTGCGCGACGGCGCCGCGGTGTCGGTGTGGATCAAGGTAGACGGCGCCGAAGACGGCGCGCCGGCCGGCGCCGGAGGCCGCATCGATCTGGGACAGGTGGATCACTACGTTCCGCCCCGGGAGATCGACGGCCGCCTGACCGGCCGGGCCACCTTCCTGGCGCCGGGCAACCTGCCGCTGGGCTGGCACTCCCTGCACACGCTCACCGACGACGTCGAGACCGTCTCCACCCTGATAGTGACCCCGGCCCGGATGGAGTCCCTCTCCGAGCGGTTCGGGGAGCAGCTCTGGGGCATGCTGCTCCAGCTGTACTCGGTGCGCTCCCGCGCCTCTTGGGGGCTCGGTGACCTCTCTGACCTGGCCGACCTGGCCTGGATGTGCGCCGAACGCGGCGGCGCCGACTTCATCGCCGTCAACCCGATCTCCGCCGCCGAGCCCGGCCTCCCGCAGACGCCCTCGCCGTACCTGCCCACGTCGCGCCGCTGGCTAAACCCGATCTACGTGCGGGTCGAGGACATCCCCGAGACGGGATACCTCTCCTCGGCGGACCGCTCGCTGGTGGACTGGGCCGCCGACCCCGCCCGTGCCCTCGACACCGACCCCGGCCCCATCGACCGGGACACGGTCTGGACGGCGAAGAAGGCGGCCCTCGAGGTGGTGTTCCAGACCCCCCGCCGTCCCGCCCGGCAGGCCGAGTTCGACGCCTTCGTCGCCCGGCAGGGAAAGGGCCTGCAGGACTTCGCGCTGTGGTGCGCGATCACCGAGCACTTCGAGGGACAGCACCCCGCCCACCACCACGACCGCTATGACTGCCTGGCCTGGCCGGAAGACATCCCCAGCCCGGAGGCGCCGCGCGCGGCCGAGCTGCGCGAACAACTGGCCGAACGGGTGGCCTTCTTCACCTGGCTGCAGTGGGTGGCCGACGAGCAAAAGGGCCGCGTCCAGCGGGTTGCCCGCCAGGCTGGCATGCGCATCGGCGTGATGCACGACCTGGCCGTCGGGGTACACCTGGAGGGGGCCGACGCCTGGACGCTGCGACGCTGCCTGGCCACCGGGGTGCAGGTCGGAGCCCCACCGGACATGTACAACCAGGTGGGGCAGGACTGGTCGCAGCCGCCCTGGAATCCCCGCGCCCTGAAGAACGCCGGCTACCGGCCGTACCGCGACCTCATCCGCACGGTGGTGCGGCATGCGGGAGCCCTGCGGGTAGATCACATCCTCGGGCTGTTCCGGCTCTGGTGGATCCCCACGGGTGCTGCCGCCTCCGAGGGCACCTACGTCTCCTACGACCACCACGCCATGGTGGGCATCCTCTGCCTGGAGGCCGCAAAGGCCGGGGCCGTGGTGGTCGGGGAAGACCTCGGCACCTTCGAGCCGTGGGTGCGCGAGTACCTGGCGGACTACGGGCTGCTCGGCACGTCGATCACCTGGTTCGAGCAGGCCGACGGCAGGCCGCTGCCCCCCGAGCGTTACCGCCCGGCCACCATGGCCTCGATCGGCACCCACGACATGCCGCCCACCGCCGGCTATCTCCAGCAGGAGCACGTCGACCTCGCCGAGCGCCTCGGCCTCTTGCTGGAACCGGCCGACGAGGCGCGGGCGCGAGAGAGGAAGATTCGCGACGTCTACGTCGCTGACCTGATCGAACGCGGATACGTCGGCGCCGACCCCTCCGAACGGGAGATCATCGAGGGCATGCACCGCTTCCTGCGGCACACCGCCTCCCAGCTGATCGGCGTGCAACTGGTCGACTGTGTTGGTGAGCGGCGCTCGCAAAACCAGCCGGGCACCAACCTGGAATACCCAAACTGGAAGGTGCCACTGGCCGATTCGGCCGGGCAGCTGGTGCTGATCGACGACCTATGGGACTCCCAGCGGCTGCGTTCGCTGCTGGCGGTGCTCGACGAGCCGCGCTGACGGCCTAGCGCCCAGATCCGACGTGTCGAGGCTAGCGCCCCGGGTCGGCCGTCACCGAGCAGGGCAGGGTGGCCGGCGGGTTCTCCTCGGCGTTAGGCACGTAACCGGTGCCACCGGTGTGCCGATCAACAAACTTCTGCCACGAGCCATCGGCCACCATCTCGTTCAGGGCCTGGTTGACGCGCTCGCACATCCACGCCGAGCCGTCGGGCAGTGCCACCCCGAGGGGTTCGTGGGAGAAGGGCCGGTTGACCAGGCGCACCTTGCCGAAGTACTCGTCGGTGGCGGCGTATCCGGCCAGGATGACGTTGTCGGTGGAGACCGCGTCCACCTCGCCCGCCACCAGCTTTTCGACGCACTCGGAGTAACGTTCGATACCCACGATGTTGGCCGTCTC
>WRIF01000257.1 GCA_009782865.1 Promicromonosporaceae bacterium | reverse complement strand
AACTGATCCGCCTGGTAGATCCCGGCCTCGACCGCCGCCTTCACGCCACCGGCGCGGCGGAGGGCGACCCGGCAGTGGTGCTCGTGGTGGGCGTCAACGGCACCGGCAAGACCACCACCTGCGGCAAGATCGCCCGCCTGCTGGTTGCCGACGAGCAGACCGTGCTGCTGGGGGCCGCCGACACCTTCCGTGCCGCCGCCGCCGATCAGCTGGCCACCTGGGGGGCGCGCGTGGGGGTAGACGTGGTTCGTGCCGACCGCGAGGGCGCCGACCCGGCCGCCATCGCGTTCGAGGCGGTGCGGCAGGGCAAGGACCGCCAGGTTGACGTCGTGCTGGTCGACACCGCCGGTCGTCTGCAGAACAAGCAGGGCCTGATGGACGAGCTCGGCAAGGTCTCCCGCGTTGTCCAGCGTGTTGCGCCCATCACGGAGACCCTCCTGGTGCTCGACGCCACCACCGGCCAGAACGGACTGACCCAGGCGCGCGTGTTCAAGGAGGCGGTCGGTGTGACCGGCATCGCGCTCACCAAGCTCGACGGCACCGCCAAGGGGGGAATTGTGGTGGCGGTGCAGCGGGAGCTGGGGGTCCCGGTCAAGCTGGTCGGCCTAGGCGAGGGCCCCGACGATCTCGCCGGATTCGACGTCGAACAGTTTGTCGACGGCATTCTGGGCTAAACCCTGGCCCGGGTAGAATTACCCACCATGTTTAACTCCCTGTCAGACCGGCTTTCCGCCACCTTCAAGAACCTCCGCACGCGCGGCAAGCTCTCCGAGGCGGACATCGACGAGACGCTCAGGGAGATCAGGCGTGCCCTGCTGGATGCCGATGTGGCGGTGGCCGTGGTGCGCGAGTTCATCGCTGCCGTGCGGGAGCGGGCGCTGGGCGCCGAGGTCAGCCAGGCAATCAACCCGGCCCAGCAGGTCATCAAGATCGTTGGCGACGAACTCGTAGAGATCCTCGGCGGTCAGCCCCGCAACCTCGCGATCGCCAAGAACCCGCCCACCGTCATCATGCTCGCCGGTCTGCAGGGTGCGGGCAAAACCACCCTGGCCGGCAAGCTCGCCCACGCCCTGAAGGGGCAGGGGCACACCCCCCTCCTGGTGGCCGCAGACCTGCAACGCCCCAATGCGGTGCAACAGCTGCAGGTGATGGGGGAGCGGGCCGGGGGGGCCGTCTTCGCGCCCCACCCCGGCAACACCTCCGGCGCCGACTATGAGGACACCTCCGGCCCGGCCAGCGCCGCCGAGGCGGCCGCCAATGAGGCGCTCAAGGCCGGACAGGCCCTCAACGCCGCCATCGCAGCCGCCGGCAAGCGCCCCTTCTGGCAGCGCAGCGAAGACCCTGCCGTCACCGCCGCCCGGCAGGCCGCCGAGGCCGCCCAGGCCCGCGCCTACGACGCCGCCGCGCAGGCCGCCAACTGGGCCGTCGCCGCCGGCAACCCGATTGAGGTGTCCGAGCAGGGCGTCCAGTACGCCCTGGACAAGCACCACTCGATCGTCATCGTCGACACCGCCGGTCGCACCGGCGTCGACGCGGCCATGATGCAGCAGGCCGCCGACATTCGCGCCGCCATCAACCCCGACGACGTCTTGTTTGTGATCGACGCGATGATCGGTCAAGACGCCGTGAGCACCGCCCAGGCCTTCCTGGCCGGCGTCGACTTCACCGGCGTGGTGCTCTCCAAGCTCGACGGCGACGCCCGCGGTGGGGCGGCACTCTCGGTGGCGAAGATCACCGGCCGCCCGATCATGTTCGCCTCCACCGGCGAGAAGATCACCGACTTCGAGGTGTTCCACCCCGACCGGATGGCCTCACGCATCCTCGACATGGGCGACATCCTCACCCTCATCGAGCAGGCGGAGCAGGCGTTCGACGCCGACGAGGCCGCCAAGATGGCCGCCAAGGTCACCTCCGGCGAGGGATTCACCCTCGCCGACTTCTTGAGCCAGATGCAACAGGTCAAGAAGATGGGCTCGATGAAGAAGATGCTCGCCATGATGCCGGGCATGGGGCAGATGAAGGACGCCATCGACGCCTTTGACGACCGCGAGGTGGACCGCATCGAGGCCATCATCAACTCGATGACTCCCGCCGAGCGCGACAACCCCAAGCTCATCAACGGCTCGCGGCGGGCGCGCATTGCCCGCGGTTCAGGCACCACGACGACGGCGGTGAACCAGCTCCTCGACCGCTTCGCCGGCGCCCAGAAGATGATGCGGCAGATGTCCCGCGGCGGCGGCATGCCTTCGGTGCCCGGGATGCCGAACCTGCCGGGAATGCCTGGCATGGCCGGGCCCGGCAAGCGGGGCGGGAAGCAGGCGCCCAAGCAGAAGAAGGGCAAGTCTGGCAACCCGGCCAAGCGCGCCCAGCAGGAACGCGAGGCCATGGCCAGGGCCTTGGGTGGGCCCACGGCGGGGGGCGGGCCCGCGGGATCGGCCTTCGGCCTGGGAGCAGCTCAGGAGCCCTCCGAGGAAGACCTCAAGAACCTGCAACTGCCTAAGGGACTTGCGGGTCTCCTGGGGTGAGCCGGGGAGAGGGCAGGAAGCCTGACATATCGGGCTGGCTATTTCTCTGCCTTCGGAGAGGATGAAGCCCATGCTCACCGTCACCGACCCAGAAGCTGGGGCAACCCAGCACGTCACCCTTGATCACAATGGGGCACAGGCCTTCGCCGTCAGGCTGCGCTATCTGCGCTCGCAGGCCGGGCTCAGCCAGGAAGAGGCGGCCCACCAGGCCGGAGTCTCCCGGAATCACTACCAGCTGCTCGAGTCGGGAAGGTCCAGCCGCACCAAGGGCACCCGGGCCAATCCGCGGCTGTCCACGGTGATAAACATTGTGGCCATGCTCGGCTGTGAATGGCAGGAGCTGCTCGGTGACCCGCCTCGGCTAGACGCCCCGGAGGCGCCGCCGGTTCACGCCAACTAGGGGCAAGGGGGCGCCCCCGTTTGGGAACCACGTCGGTTTTCTGGCATGATGGCCGCCGTACTCGTCGTGCCTCGGCCCCTCTCACCGGGGAAGCGATGTGTCTAGGAGTTGTCTGCCTGGTTCGCCCCACGAGCCTGGTCGACGGCCCCACCCAATCTTAGAAACAGGAGTGACCACACCAGTGGCAGTCAAGATTCGTCTCAAGCGCCTCGGCATGAAGCGCGCCCCGTATTACCGTGTTGTCGTGGCCGACTCGCGCACCAAGCGCGATGGTCGGGTCATCGAAGAGATCGGCAAGTACCACCCGACCGAAGAGCCCTCGTTTATCGAGATCGACTCGGAGCGGGCCCAGTACTGGCTCGGTGTTGGCGCTCAGCCGACCGAGCAGGTTGCCAAGCTGCTCAACATCACCGGTGACTGGCAGAAGTTCAAGGGCCTGCCCGGCGCCGAGGGCACCCTCAAGACCAAGGCCGGCAAGGTCGATGCGGCACAGGCCATCGAGGCCGCCGCCTCGGAGGCTGAGAAGGTCAAGGCCAAGGCCGTCGCCAAGGCAGCCGAGGTGACCGAGGCCGCCGAGGAAGCACCGGCAGCCGAGGAAGCCGCCCCGGCCGAAACCGCCGAGGCCACGGACGCCGA
>WRIF01000256.1 GCA_009782865.1 Promicromonosporaceae bacterium | reverse complement strand
GAGATGCTCTGTGACTGAGAGGCCGACTGTGATTGAGAGATCGACTGCGACTGGGAGATGGACTGCGAGGTTGAGGTGGAGACGGACTGCGACTGCGACTGGGAGATGGACTGCGAGGTTGAGGTGGAGACGGACTGCGACTGCGACTGGGACACCGACTGTGATGTCGACTGTGATGACGAGGTGCTTTCTGAGCCGAGCCACTGGTCGCCGCTATTGCCTGGGAAGAAGTACAACTTGCTGCCAAGGTCGTAGACGGTTTCGCCCTGGCTGGAGAGGGACTGGACCAGGATGGCCTTGCCGCTGCCGGTGGTGAAATATCCAGAGAACATCACGCCATTGATCACCATTGGGTATACAACGAAGTTCGCTGGATGTCCGCCGATGGTGACATTCAGGGCGTTCAAGGCGGCGACATAGTTTTGCTCGGTGAGACCGCCGGTAGAGGTAGTAACCTGATTGTTGGCGGTGACCGTGTAGGCGTTCATCTTGACGGTCTGGGTCTGGTTGCCGGAGGCCAAGCCGGCCTGATTGGGGGCAAGGCTGGAGTCGGTGCCGCCGGCTCCAGAAACGCCAAGATTGGTCAGGCTCTGACCGACGTAGACAGGGTAGTTTCCGCTCGGGTTGGGTTGAGAGATGGAGGTCGGCGCGACGGCGGAGGTCGTCACGGCCAGCAGTGAGGCATTCGCCTTCATGACCGGTGATCCAGTGGCCGAGAGTGACTCGGAAGTGGAGGTGGAGGCGGATTCGCTGGCGCTCATTGACGCGGATGCGGACTGGGAGAGGCTCGCACTGCCTGAAGTTGAGGCGCTGGCAGACTGGCTGCCAGAGTCTGCGCTTGTGCTGGCCGCCGAGGTGCTGCCAGAGTCGCTGGCGGCAGACGTGGCCGAGCCGCTGGTGGAATTGGAGGCGGTTGCCGAGGTTGATTGCGACGCCGACGTCGAGTCGGACTGTGAGGCCGACGCCGAGGTCGATGTCGATGGTGAGGCCGAGTCAGAGGAGGAGGTCGTGCTGGAGGAATCGCTTGTCGAGGCGGCCGAGTCCGAGGTGGAGGCAGGGGTCAGGACCGCACTGCCTTGCGTGGCGAGCGTGGTTACCGTGGTCTCGGTGATCTCGTAAGCGACCGGCGTGACGTCTGACATGTCCTGCTCCCTGTTGATCGTTCGGGGCCGCCCGAACTCCTAGATCTGGAACTCTGGAGGCACCTGCCCCAGGCGGCGGGTCAGCCGCCAATGGTTGGCATCCTCAAACCTGCTGAACTCGATCCTGTCCAGCAGCTGCTTGGCCAGCGGCAGCCCCCTGCCGCCCTCGGCGTATCCGTCCGGCATGGCGCTGCAGGTGTCGGGGGTGAACGGCTGGCCGGTGTCATCCAGGACCGCCTCGATCTCGTCCTCGCGGACCCGGATGGTGAAGGTCCACTGCACCTCGCCCTGGGGGCGTCCGTGTTCCACCACGTTGTCGGCGATCTCGATGATGGCGGTCTCAAAGAGCATGACGTCCATCGGATCCAGTTCGGGGTGATCGGTGGCAACCTGTTTCAACAGGGCGTGGACGGCCTCCAACTGCGCCGGAACCGCGAATCCCGAGAGGGTGTAGGTGCGATCTTCACCAGCCATCGGCCGCTTCCTCTACTGTCTTGTAGGGAGTGAGAATGCGGTCTAGGTTGGTCAACTTCAACACGGCCCTGGCCTGGTCGCCGGGTGCCGCCAGGCGCAGCTCTCCACCTGCCTGGCGGGTGCCCTTGAGGCCGCCGATGAGGGCGCCCAGGCCCGAGGAGTCGATGAACTCCACCGAGCTCATGTCGATGATCAGCCTGGCCTTTCCGGCGGCCACCAGGTCATCCATGCGGGTCTTGAGCAGCGGGGCGCTGACCATGTTGAACTTGCCGGTTGGCGCCAAGACGATGTAGTCCGCGTGGTCGGTTTCGGTGAACGGCATGGCGACCCTTTCTAGTTGGTTTCGGTGGGATTGACGGGGGCGGCGGGATCGATGCGCCGTAGCGCTAGGGCGGTGACATCGTCCGTGGCGTCGTGGGCGATGGCGTAGTCGACGATCAGGTCCACGATCTGCTGACAGGTCAGCCCGGGCTCCAGGACGTACTTGAGGTGCTCGTCCACCTTCTCGAAGCTGTCGTCCAGGGTGTCGAAGAAGCCATCGGAGACGACGATCAGGATTTCGTCTTCGGCGAGCACATCGGTGGCCATCGCCCAGTTTTCCAGGACCGGCATTCCCAGGGGCAGATATTTTTGGGTCAGGCGCCGCGAGCCGCGGTTCGAGACGATCATGGCCAGGCCGTGGCCGGCATCCACATAGTCGAGCGCCCCGGTCACCGGGTCGAGCTGTCCCGCCCACAGGGTCGAGAACTTGTTGTTTGACTCGAGGTCGTTGCTGACCGTCCGGGAGGTCTCGGTGACGGCGCAGCCGATGTTGGTGAACCGGGAATGGCCGCGGAGCACGGCGCGCACCTCGGAGGCGATCAGGGAGGCGGCGAGGCCCTTGCCCATCACATCGCCCAACACCACCTCCAGGCGGCGGCTGCCGTCGGCGGCATCGTTGACCACAAACCAGTCGTAGTAGTCGCCGCCGGCCTCGCGGGCCGGTTGGACGCGCCCGGCGACCTCGACCCCGGCGATGTCTGGGGCCTGCGACGGCATCATCTGCCGTTGCACGGTCCCGGCCAGGTCCATCTCCTCCTGGACTGCCAGCTCGTGCTCAAGGAGGGCGCCCAGGTCGGCGAGCATCTCCAGTTGCTGCTTGCCCATCCGGCGCGGCACCAGGTCGATGACGCACAGGGCGCCGATGTTTTGCCCACTCTGCCCGCGCACCGGCACCCCCGCGTAGTAGCGGATGCGCGGCGGCTCGAGTACGGCGGGGATGTGGGCGAAGCGCTCGTCTTGCCTGAGGTCGGAGATCTCCACGGTCTCGTCGTGCTGCACGGTGACCCGGCAGATCGAGTCGTCGACGGGGATGGTTCCGGTGGGGAACCCGATGGCGGAGACCGTGTATTGGTGCTCGTGCCCAATCAGGTTGAGCGCCGCGATGGGCATGCCGAAGATGGCCTGGGCCAGGCGCACCACCCGGTCATAGCGTCGGCTGGGGCCGGCGGCGGCGATTGCCTCCGCCTCGTAGCGGCCGATCCCGATCTTCTCTGTCATGGCACGCCGTCCTAGGTGTCCATGTCATCGAGGCAGGGTTCCACCTCTAGGACGGAGGCGCGGATCGCCGCCCATCCCAGGCCGAGGGCGGTCTCGCGGCTGGTGATCAGGGTGACGAGGTACTCGGGGTAGTTCGGCAGGATCATCATGAAGTGGATGGTGTACTCGGACGTCATCTGCACCTCTTGGAAGAAGTGCCGGGTGGGCACGCCGCGAATCGAGGTGATCAGGTCTTCGACGTGGGTGGTTGCCTTGCCGCGAAACATCTCGACGGCCGCCCGGGCGACGGCCTCGAAGTACTCCCGGGTGAGGTAGCGGGTGTTCTGGGCCAGACCCATCAACTCGGAGGTCCGCAGGTCTACCACTGCGGCGCCAATGGAGCCGTCGACCTCGTTGAGGACGTCTGCCATGGCCTTGTCTAGGGTCTTCATG
>WRIF01000255.1 GCA_009782865.1 Promicromonosporaceae bacterium | reverse complement strand
CGATGACCTCCCGAATCGAGGGGCTCTTGGTGAGCAGGGCGATGACCCGGTCCCAGCCGAAGGCGATGCCCCCGTGGGGCGGGGCCCCGAAGGCGAAGGCGTCGAGCAGGAAGCCGAACTTCTCTTGGGCCTCGGCCGCGCCGATGCCCATGACCTTGAAGACACGCTCCTGCACGTCGCGGCGGTGGATGCGGATCGAGCCGCCTCCGATTTCGTTGCCGTTGCAGACAATGTCGTAGGCGTAGGCCAGGGCGTGCTCGGGATCTTCCTCGAAACGATCGATCCACTCCGGGTGCGGGCTGGTGAAGGCGTGGTGGACGGCGGTCCAGGCGGAGTCGCCGAGGTCTACCTCGCCCTCCTCGCCGGTCGGCTTGAACAGCGGGGCGTCGACCACCCAGATGAAGCTCCAGGCGTTCTCGTCGATGAGTCCAGCCCGCTGGGCGATCTCCACGCGGGCCGCCCCCAACAGGGCGCGGGACTCGGGGGCGGCGCCGGCGGCGAAGAACACCGCATCGCCAACCTCGGCACCGGTGGCGGCCCGCAGGCCATCGCGCTCCGTCTCGGAGAGGTTCTTGGCGACCGGGCCGCCGAGGGTGCCATCCTCCAGGAAGGTGACGTAGGCCAGGCCGCGGGCGCCGCGCTGCTTGGCCCACTCCTGCCAGGCGTCGAACTGGCGGCGGGGCTGGGAGGCGCCCCCAGGCATGAGCACGGCACCGACGTACGGGGCCTGGAACACCCGGAAGGGCGTCTCCCGGAAGTAGTCGGTCAGTTCCACCAGCGGGTTGCCGAAGCGCAGGTCTGGCTTGTCCGAGCCGTACAGGCGCATGGCCTCCGCGTAGGTGATGCGGTCGAAGGTGGGGGGAAGTTCGACGTCGATCAGGGCCCAGATCTGGCGGAGCATCCGCTCGGCCAGGGCGATGACATCGTCCTGTTCCACAAAGCTCATCTCGATGTCCAGCTGCGTGAACTCGGGCTGGCGGTCGGCGCGGAAGTCTTCATCGCGGTAGCAGCGGGCTATCTGGTAGTACTTCTCCATCCCGGCCACCATGAGCAACTGCTTGAAGAGTTGAGGGCTCTGCGGCAGGGCGTACCAGGAGCCGGGGGCCAGCCGGGCCGGCACCAGGAAGTCGCGCGCCCCCTCGGGGGTCGAGCGCGTCAGTGTCGGGGTTTCGATCTCGACGAAGCCATCGTCGTCAAGGACCTGGCGGGCGGCGCGGTTCACGGCTGCCCGGAGACGAATGGCGTGCTGCGGGCCGGGACGGCGCAGGTCGAGGTAGCGGTGCTTGAGCCTGGCCTCCTCGCCAATCGCCTCGGTGCCATCGAGCGCGGTAGACACCTGGAAGGGCAGGGCCGCCGACTCATTGAGCGTGACCACCTCGTCGGCAATGATCTCGATCTCGCCGGTGGGCAGGTTCGGGTTGGCGTTACCCTCCGGGCGCTGAGACACGACGCCCCTGACCTGCAGCACAAACTCCGAGCGCAGCGGGTGGGCGATGGCCTCATCCCGGATGACCACCTGGGCAAGGCCGGAGGCGTCACGCAGGTCGATGAAGGCAACCCCCCCGTGGTCGCGGCGCCGATCCACCCAGCCACAGAGGATGACGGTCTGACCGATGTGTTCAGCCCGCAGGGAGCCAGCCTGGAAGGTGCGCAGCACAGTATGTCCTTAAGGGTTAAGGGGTGATTTACTAGCCAGTAAGTCTAGCCCGCGCCCTACCTCAGCCCCGAATCGCCCGCGACCAGGCGGCGCGATTAGCGCGGAAAAGACGCCCGATTGCGCGCCGGGCTCCACTGTCATGGCCCAACCCGGGCTACAGGTTGACCGTTCTGTCCGGTTTCCTAAACACCTGCAGCACGGCGTTGAAGATGGGAATCAGCAAGATGGCGATGAGGCCGCCGGCGAACCCGTGGTTGTACAGATTCAGCCCGCCATGCAGGGCTGCGGTGTTTAGCACCAGCGCCGAGTGCATGAAACCGGCAAACACGCCGGCTAGCGGGCCATAGACGCTGGCCAGCGGGGAAATCGTGGTGCCGAACAACATGGTCAGCAGCACCGCGGTCGAACCCAGCGGGTTGTCCATGATCAGCGAGCCGACCGCCACCCCCACCCAGATCGGGATCACGTTGAGGGCGTGCTTGCCGAAGGCCCCGAAGCCGATGGTGGTGAAGACTCCCCCGACCAGGGGGCCGTTGAGCTCCCCGCCCAGCGCCCACACCAGCGCCGTGGACATGGCACCGATGATGCCCATGTTCATCATCGTGTCGCCGAGACCCACCCGCTCCACGAAGTCGCCCGGGTAGCGGCCGGAGCGGCGCCACAGCTGCCACTCGCCGCGCATGGACCAGTTGGACAGCTTCAGGCCGACGGCGAAGAGCGCCGCGCAAAAGACGAAGATGAAGATCCGCAACACCAGGTCGTTGCCGCGGGAGTACAGGGAGTTCAACTCGGCGGGAAAGCCAAAGAGGTTGAGGACGGCGGTGGTCAGCATGCCCACCATCCCGGCGGTGAAACCGATGTTGTACAGGGACAGGCCGTGATGGAACTTCTTGAACTGGGCGGCCAGGGGCGGCACCACAAACCCGAGCAGCAGGCCGGTGGCGTAGCCGGTGATGACCCCCAGCCAGACCGGGGAGCCGATTCCGAACGCCACATGGCTGACCGCCGGGGCCAGGGCCGTGGCAAACAGCATTGCCCCCATGTGTTCGCGGAACTGCCCCCGGGTCAGCCGCGCGTACAGGTAGACGCCCACCGTGATCGGGATGGTGTTGAACAGGTTCTTGCCGAAGAAGGCGAAGGCGTAGACCGTGTAGAAACCGGCGATGACCAGGCCGGTCAGCGGGGCCCGCTGCACCCGCACGATCAGCGTCGACAAGACGGTGATGAAGCCAGCGTTGAAGAAAGTGGCGCCCAGGTTCCCGACGGCAATGTAGTCGGTGAGCAGTCGCGAGGGACTCTGCATGATGTCCAGGGAGCCGCGCCACAGCTCCACCGGGCCGGCGAGGGCCAGCCCCAGCACCATCGAGACGAGGCACAGCCCCACCACCATGCGATAGGTGACGGCCTCCATGCCGACCGACGAGGCCCTCACCGCAGCCTGCGCGGCGGCGGCGGGTTGCGCATCGTCGAGGGTGGTGGGCGAGGCGGGCACGAGGGGCAAGTCTACTTCGGGCGGGCCAATGCTCGGGTCGGCCCGCCGCCAAGGGCCGGATTCCGGGCCGGACGGGGCTTCGGGGGCGCCGTCGTCGTGTATCCTGCTCGGACGCCGCACCGCTGCGACCACCTGACCTTGCCCTTCTCTGCTGCCGCTTAAGGAATGCTCCTCGTGCATAACAAGAACAAGTATAAAAATGGCATCCTGCCGATGACGTTGATCAACTTCGCCATCGGCTCGGTGTACTGCTGGACCCTGTTTACGGACTACATCACCCGTGAGGACTCCGCCAACTTCTCCCCCGCCGTGACGGCCTGGTCGTTCTCGATCGCGCTGTTCATCCTGGGCATGGCGGCGGCCTTCGGCGGCCGGCTGGTGGAGCGCAACCCGAAGCGGTCTGCCTGGTACACGGCCCTGACCTTTACGCTCGGCTGGGCGCT
>WRIF01000254.1 GCA_009782865.1 Promicromonosporaceae bacterium | reverse complement strand
GGCCCTGGACACGGCCGGGCACGGCGCCACGCCCCGCGGGGACGGCCCCCTGACGATTCCCCGGCTGGCCGCCGATCTGGCCGCTGTGATCGACGCCCTTGGGGTCGAGCGGGTTGACCTGTTCGGCTACTCCGATGGCGGCAACATCGCGCTGGTCTACGCCGCCACCCACCCGGAGCGCGTGCGGACGCTGTTGACGTACGGCTCAAACCTGCGGGCCCGAGACATCAAGCCCGGGCTGCTCGCGGTGCTGCACCTGGTGCACGGGTTGTACTGGCTCGGTGGCCGGTTCTGCCGGCGCCTGCGGGCCAAGGGTGAGGTCTGGGCGCTGATGACCAGGCAGCCCAACATCGACCCCGCCACCCTGGCAAACATCACCGCCCGGACCCGGATCATGGCCGGCGAGAAGGATGTCATCTCCAGGGAGCACACCGAGCTGATCGCGGCCTCCATCCCCGGGGCGGAGGCGGTCTTCGTGCCGGGGGCCGACCACTTCTTGCCGTTCAAGGACCCCCAGCGGCTGGCGTCGCTCCTGGGGGCCAACCTCCCGGCCTAGGCGGGGGCGGACGAGCCGGCCTGTAAGCCGGGTTCTGTGACTCCGTGGTTTCGAGACGCGCGGCGTGCCGCGCTCCTCAACCGACGGATATCGACGGTCATCCATCTCGGCCCTGGATTGCTCCAGGGCTCCAGCGATCTACCCGGCAGCTCGGGCGGGCCGCCCTCAAACGCTGCCTGTCTGATCTTGCTCCGGGTGGGGTTTACCTAGCCGGCCCCGTCACCGAGGCCGCTGGTGAGCTCTTACCTCACCGTTTCACCCTTACCTCCCACGTGGCTGCGGCCAGCGCAACCAGCGCGGGTGGCGGTCTGTTTTCTGTGGCACTTTCCCGTGGATCGCTCCAGGTGGCCGTTAGCCACCACCCTGCCCTGCGGAGCCCGGACTTTCCTCGAACCTCGCTGGGCGAGGCGCGCGACCGTCCGACCGACTCGTCCGCAACGCCCAAGTCTACGCGCTCAGGTCGCCCAGGCGCACCAGGATGCGGCCACACTCCTCGCAGCGGCCCACGGCGTCCAACGGGGTGGAGCGCAGCGCGTCCAGGTCGACGGCGGTCAACTCCAGCCCGCATCCCTCACAGCGGCCCGCCCGGAGCGCGGCGGCCCCCACCCCACCCTTGCGGGCGCGAATCTGCTCATACGTGGCCACGAGTCCGGCATCGATGGTCCCCTCCAGGGCCTTGCGCTCCGTTATCACCTCGCGGCCCTCAGAGTTAATCTCGGCGAAGGCGGCGTCGCGCTCCGCCTCGACCGCGGACTTGGTGTCTTCCAGCACCTGGTAGGCGGCCTCGACCTCGGTCAGGGCCGCCTGGTGCGCCTCCAAGCGCTCCATCGACTCCAGCTGCGCGGTCTCGAGGAGGTCCCGGCGCCGCTCCAGGGTCTCTGCGTCCTGCATCAGCGCCTGGGTGTCCTTGGCGGACAACCCCCCGTAGTCGATGCGCTCCTGGTTGCGCCGCAGCCGGTCCAGCACCGTGGTGACATCGTCCTCGGCCTTGCGCACCTCCCGGCCCAGGTCCGAGACGGCCGTGCGCGAGTCGATGAGCGTCACGTTCAGGTCCGCCAGCTGGCTGTCCAACTCGACGATCCGCGCCAGGGTGGGGTGGTTCGCCTTGGCGTGCTTGAGCTGCGCGATGCGGGTATCCAGGGCCTGCAGGTCGAGCAGGCGGAGTTGGTCGGCGTGGGTAACCATGACGGCAAGCCTAGCGGTTAGTGGGGTGGACGACGACGGCCCACGGGTCGGTTGAGCGGGCCGAGACCAGGCATTCCAGGCCGGGCAGGGCCCGGGCCAGGTCGGCGGCGGCGTAGCGCAGCCAGGGCCACTCCGCCGCGTAGTGGGCCACATCGACCAGGGCGGGCCGGCCGCCCTCAAACTCGGCGCGCTCCCGCAGCTCCGAGGCGGGGTGATGCCGCAGGTCCGAGGTCACGTACACGTCCGCCTGGGCGGCACGGACGGCGGCAAAGAGCGAGTCGCCCGAGCCGGGCAGCACCGCGACCCGTCGCACCGGGGCCTGCAGGTCGCCGGCCACGCGCGCGCCCTGCGCGGTGGCGGGCAGCTGCTCCACCACCAGGCGAGCGAAGTCACCTAGGGCCATGGGATGCGGCAGCAGGCCCACCCGCCCCAGGCCGCGGCCCGCGTCGTCGCCCGCCACCAGCGGGATCCGCTCCTGCAGGCCGAGCAGGTCGGCAAGGGCGTCGGCCACGCCGCGCTCGGCGGAGTCGGCGTTGGTGTGGGCGTTGTAGAGCGCCGCCCCGCCCCTGATCAGGCGGTGTACCACCGCGCCCTTGAACGAATCGGCGGCCACCGAATGCACCCCGCGCAGGAACAGCGGGTGGTGGGTCACCACCAGGTCCACGCCGTCCGCGAGCGCCTCGTCGATCACGGTGGACACCGGGTCGACGGCAAACAGCACCTTGGCGACGGGGGCGGCCGGGTCGCCGGCGATCAGCCCCACCGAGTCCCAGCCCTCGGCGGTCTCCGGCGGATAGAGGGCATCGAGGGCGGCGGTGACCGTGGCAAGCGGGTACGTCATGACCGCACCCTATCCGCGGCCGAGCAGGATGCGGGCCTCCGCCACAGTGATGACCGACCCGGTCACCAGCCCCCCGATGCCCGAACCGCCGCCGTGGGGATCGCCCGCCTCGGCGAGGTCGGTGGCGGTCTGCAGGGCGTCGGCAAGGTTCAGGGCCACGCGCACCCGGTCCTCCCCGAAGATCTCGCGGGCCAGCGGGGCCAGGTCCGCCGGGGGGGTGTGGCGGGGCGAGGAGTTGGGGGTCAACACCACCTCTGCGAGGACCGGCTCGAGGGCCGACAGGATGCCCGTGGCGTCCTTGTCCCCCAGGATGCCCACCACCCCGACCAGGTGCTGGAAGTCGAACGCCTCCCGCAGGGTCTTGGTCATCGCCTCCGTGCCGTGCGGGTTGTGCGCCACGTCGACCAGGATCGGCGGGGAGGTGCGAATCAGTTCGAGGCGTCCGGGCGAGGTCACGGCCCCGAACCCGGCCTCGACGATGGCGGGGTCGAGCGCTCCTCCGCCGGAGATGAGGGCCTCGACGGCGGCCAGCGCCAGCAGGGCGTTGTGGCCCTGGTGTTCGCCGTGCAGCGGCAGGTAGATGCCGGTGTAGAGCCCGGCCGGGGTGCGCAGGTCGATCATCTGCCCGCCGACGGCCAGCTGCTGGGAGGCCACCTCCAGGTCGAGTCCCTCGCGCAGCACCCGGGCGCCCACCTCCTCGGCCCGCTCCAGGATGGGCCCGATGGCGTCGTCGTATTGGGCGGAGACCACGGCCACCGCGCCCGGCTTGATGATGCCCGCCTTGGTGCGGGCGATCTCGGCGATGGTCTCGCCCAGCCACTCCATGTGGTCGAGGTCAACCGGGGTGATGACCGCCACCTCGCCGTCGGCCACGTTGGTTGAGTCCCATTCCCCGCCCATGCCGACCTCGATGACGGCGACGTCCACGGGGGCGTCCGCGAAGGCGGCGAAGGCCATGACGGTCAGCCCCTCGAAGAAGCTGGGGCGGGGGCCGCCCGCCTCCAGTGATTCGCGGTCGGCAACGCCGATGTACGGGGCCA
>WRIF01000253.1 GCA_009782865.1 Promicromonosporaceae bacterium | reverse complement strand
CCGAGGCGCTCGTGCTTTGCCCGCTGGTTCCGACGGTGAGCACCGACAGCTCCGCTGCCCTGCACTACACCTGGGAGATCGGCAAGAGCGTCGACCACAACTCCGCCCGGGTGAATCCGGGGGTTGCCGAAACGTTCGGCTACACCGTGACCGTCACGGCCACCAAGCATGAGGACCGCACGGAGGTCTCTGTCACGGTCTCGCTGGCCAACCACAACCCCGTCTCCCGCCCAATCGATGGCCTGATCGTCGACATTGGCGGCCAGACCTACCGGCCCGAACTCACCGAAATCGGCGCCAAGGGCGCAGAGACATTCACCTTCAGTCGCCAGTGGGCTCAGGTCCAGCCCAGCGTGCCGGTGACCGTTACCTACGCTGGCCAGACCGTCTACGCCGAGACCGTCACCCCGCGCCCGGGAGTCACCGGCGACACCGTCACCCTCCGCGACACCTTCCCGGAGTTCGGCGGCGATGTCACCATCCAGGCCTCCGACACCGAAACCTGGGCCTACCAATATG
The DNA here is from genome assembly GCA_009782865.1 of Promicromonosporaceae bacterium. Taxonomy (GTDB): domain Bacteria; phylum Actinomycetota; class Actinomycetes; order Actinomycetales; family Cellulomonadaceae; genus Xylanimonas. Next base: position 3,114 of record WRIF01000253.1, on the reverse strand, counting down.
AGGCCGCCCGAGGCGACGCTGAGAGCACCGAGGGTGTCTCCACCTACAAGAACCAGGCCTGTATCGCGGGCGTGGACGTGGACGAGGGCTGCGCGAACGTCGTCGTCAAGGTGGTGCGGGGCCTACCGCTCACCGTCTCGAACTCTGCAGTGGCGGTCTACAACGTCGACCACTCCTGGGAGCTGCGCAAGCAGGTCTGCGCAGAGGTGATCGAGCATGCCGCAGATGGCGCCCCGCTCGCCTGCGCTGAGGACGGTTGGGCCGATGAGGCGGTCTTCCCGATGGCAGCGGCATCCGGCGACTTCCTCTACCGAGTCGAAGCCATCCCGAATGGCGCGGGCGCGATCAACGCGGCCAGCATCCAGGGAGAGATCGTCATCTCCAACCCCAATGCTTGGCCCGTCGCGGTCACCAGGGTGATTGACCTGGCGCTGATCGACCTGCCGGACATCGCCTGCACGGTGGAGCACGCTCCTACGCCAGGGCGTCCGCTCCTGGTGGCGGCCGGCGGGGTCGAAACCCTGGCCTACACCTGCGCGCTCGGCGTCCCGGAAGGGGTCACCACCCTTCCCCACGGGCCCTCCGCGGTCGCGATCACCTGGGACAACACCCGCGGATCCCAGGCCTCCGCCCACGCCACCCGCTCGTTCGACCTCGGCTTCACCCCGATCGAGTGGACCCGCGCCGACACCAACGATGCCGTATCGGTGACCGACACGCTCACCGCTGACTTCGGCGGGCGCTTCGATCAGCCGTCTGCCCTCATCAACGAGTACACCGCCACCAACGAAGAGTGCGGCCTCTGGGTCGAGAACGTCGCCACCCTCACCTCCAACACCGATGAACACAGCGCCGAGGCGACCACCAATGCGATCGTGCCGTGCCCGCTCGAGCTTGGCTTTGAGCATGAGTCGCTGGCGGGCTTGCATTACACCTGGAACATCGACAAGTCGGTCGACCACGGTGATGACATCCCAATCATCATCGAGGAGGGTATGGCCGAGACCTTCGGCTATGCCATCGAAGTCACCGCCATCCGGGTGGAACATGGCACCACGGTGGACATCGCGGCCACCCTCGTCAACCACAACCCGCTTCCGCAGGCCGTCCTGCCGCTCACCGCGATCATGAACGGCGTCTCGGTGGAGTTCGCAGGGATGCCTGCCAGCCTGGGAGCCGGTGAGTCGGTCACGGTCCACGCCTCACACACCTGGGAGAACCAGGTCCTGACCGAGATCCAGGTATCCGTCCTGTACAACCAGACGGAGGCCTTCGCGGCGACCGTCAACCCCGACCCTACAGTCGTCGGAGACACCGTCACCCTGGGCGACACCTTCCCGGAGTTCAGTGCCTGGGTCGGCTCTGAGGTCACCCTGCTGGCGACCGGTGCCGTGGAAGGCATCGACACCTGGCGCCTCGAGTACCCTGCGGACCGCGGCCTCGGGCTATCCGAGAACGACTACACGAACACCGCCTGCCTCGCCGGCGATGGCGTGGTGGTCACCGAGGGCGGCACCCTGTGTGACGAAGTCACGGTGTTGCTGGAGGAACCGGAACCCATCGAGAACCCCCCCGCCCGGTGCGGCGAGCTCGGCTACGAGTATGGGGCCGACCTTGAAGGCATTCAGTGGTGGCTCGTGGACGGCAAGCCTTCCTGCCAGGCACCCACGCCCATACCGACACCGGCTCCGCTGGCTCCTCCGGCCGGGGTTGTGGCCACCCCTGGCCGAGACCCCGAGCACTTGCTCTTCACCGGCATGCCGAGGACGGGCGCCCACCTCAGTTGGTTCGCCGCCCTGGCAACCCTGCTCACCGGAGCCGGAGCCGTGATCATCCTGAGGGTCAAGCGGCGCGGAGCTCCAGCCGACTGATCGCTCAGGCCGAAAAGGTCGAGGCCCGGGATCGCCCCCTCCCGGGCCTCGCCCCTGTCTGGGCACCCTGCACCACGCCGGAGGCACCCGGTTGCCCACCCGCCCCGCAGCACGGCCCTGCCGCCTTCCGAAACGTTTTCGCTGACTACGGCCCGAAAGATGAGTGTGAAGGAATCTACTCCTCCGTAACCCCAGCCGCCGCATAAGTCAGGCATTACCGGCACCCGCCCCCACCCCTACCGGCACCGCTGCTCCTGCTCCGCAAGGAAGGGATCACGATCACCCTCCTATCAGGGATGACCGCCTCCCATGCGCAATCATCTCCACAGAGCACCGCAAGATCGTTTTTCCCTCGACCTGGCGACGCGGTGTTGGCGCAGCCCGGAAAACGTTACCGATAGCGTGTTCGCCCAGTTCAGGCAGTGATTTTCCAGTGGCGACCTCTGTCGATGGTCATAAAGTTGAAATATCCGCAGGCACCAGCCTCCGGACAGGGGCTCTCCCAAAGGGCATTTGGGGGAAACATCAGGGGGAAACACAATGTTCCACAGAACTACCACCGCCAGCCACGGCGCCACCGCCGCCTTTACCGTTGTCGCCCTCATGGTCGGCGCGCTCGGCGTTGTCAGCCCGGCTGCCGCGCAGGCCCGCGCTGAGGCCGGCGAAGACCCGACCGACGAGACTCAAACCTGTGAATGGGTAGAGGTCACGCCCGGCGCTGAGGGCCGCGAAGAGGTCGGTCACTTCGAAGTTACCAAAGAGGCCACCGACGACGAGTACGCAGACGTCTACGATTGCTTCAACTGGACCGGCGGCAACGTGTTGAAGCCCGGCCCAGCAGCGGACGCAGTGGGCTGGCACGGCGGCAACAGTTCTTGTAACAACAACAAGACTGGCAAGTACACCATCGACGATGCTGGCATCTACACCACCGCGAACGACAGCGCCTACGATCCAGTATCTGGCACTGCGGCGTGGTTCAAGATCGCCAAGGTCGGCACGGAGCTCGTCAAGAAGGGTGAGCCCGAGGAGACCACTTGGGTGGTCGACGAACCCGGCGCGGACCCTACTCCTGACGACGGCTACTGGGACTGCACTCCCGTCGTCGAGGCCTGTGAGTTGAGCGCAGAACAGATCGCAGATGGCTGGACCGTCGTAGACGACGACTGCGTGCCCCCCACCGACGGCGGCCAAGACTGCATCCCCACCGCAGGGCAAGACGAAAACTGCGAAGGAATCGTCG
>WRIF01000252.1 GCA_009782865.1 Promicromonosporaceae bacterium | reverse complement strand
AGCACCTGCGAGCCGAGGCGTTCGACCACACCGAGCCGCCGCGCGGCCAGACCGCGCGTCATGGTGCCGATCAGCCACATGAACAGGGGAACCAGGGGGATCATCCCGATGGCCAGCACCGCCGAGACCCAGTCCAGCCCGAACAGCACCGCCACCGCCGCCGGGGTGATCAGCGCCGCGCTCAGCAGGGCGGGCAGGTAGCGCGTCAGGTAGGGCAGGAGGGCGTCGAGCCCGCGGGTGGCGAGCGTCGCCACCTCTGTCGTCGAGTTTCCGGCGCCGCGCGGGCCGAGGGCCACCGTGTGGGCCACGAGCTGCCCACGCAGGTCAGAGATGGTTGACGCGGCGGCGCGCAGGGCGTACCGCTCCTGGGCCCAGGCCGCCGCCGCCCGCCCGAACGTCAGGGCACCCAGCCCGACCAGCCCGCGAGGCAGGTCCCCCAGCCCCAGACCCTGGCCGACCAGGCCGGACACCAGCCAGGCGATCAGCAGCGCCTGCCCGATCACCAGGGCGGCGGCCACGGCGGTCAGGGTGGCGGTGAGCACCACAAACCCGCGCGCGGCGGGCGCGCGCCGCAGCAGCTGCGGGTCGAGGGGCCTCACAGGGGCAGCCTAGGCGGGCGCGGGCGCCCGCGTCCGTGAGGCGCTGGTTGCCCCCTCCCCAGGGAGCGATCACTGCGGTTATCCGGTCACACCCCGCTGGGTTGACGGCAGTGCCGGGAGACAGCGGACCCAGGCCATGTCCAGGTCGGAGATGTCCTAGCCCTTGACCGGATGACGATGGCGACAGGGGTAACGCGGGATGCGTCCGGCTGTGCCGGGCTGCTCGCAGGTGGTCTGTCCATCGAGCCCTTCCCGCAAGGAGTCGCGCTGTGGGAAAATATCCGCATGAGCGCAGTGCTAGAGGCTCCGACACTTCACCGTTGGGTGGACCGACTCGATGCTGCCCAGGCCGCGAAGTTGCGTAGTTGGGTGGCTACCGAAGCGGCTATGCCGCCGATTGAGGACGATGCGGCGGGCCCCCGTGACGATGCTGTCGAGCACTGGCTGCGGACAACGGTGAAGGCAACCGGTGCACGGATCAAGTCAGGCGAGGCCAGGCTGTACACCCCTGCAGAGGTTGAAGAGTTATTCGCCGCCAGGCGGGCGGCGCTGGCGTGACCAACGGCGTCTACCGAGTCGCCTATTTCGATGACGCCATTAACCACCTGTACTCCATCGAGGACTATCTCATCCAGGTCGGCGAACCTCAGAATGCCTTCGACTTCACCGACCGCATTCGCCACACCTGTGACAGGTTGAGCGCCTTCCCGCAACGACACCGCCGCCGAGACGATGTTGACGACGGTCTGCATGTAACTGGCATGGAGGGCAAGGTCACCATTACCTACTACGTTGACGAGCGCGCCAAACTGGTCACCATCGTTGGCGTCCACTACGGCGGTCAGAACTGGGAAACCATGTACTAGACCGACTTGCCCTGACTTCTCTGAACAGCAGTTCACTGGGGCATCGTCATGCCCAGACCCGACGTGCCGAACCAGCCAACGCTTGACCCAAGATAACGTTCCCAAACAGGGGTGTCGTCACAGCCTCCGAGGCGCGACTGCCCCGCACCCGCTGGTATCCGAACGGCTATTGCGGGCCTGCCTTGGGCGAACGCAGCCGAAGGGCCAGCAGGCCGGCCCCCAGGCCAACCGCCACCAGGGCCCCCGCCCATACCAGGAGAGCCGGGTTCTCGGGGCAGTTGGCAAGCAGACTGCCGCCGCGCGTGTCTAGCGCGCGGTCCTCCGTCGCGCCGGGCAGACCCGTCACGGTGGCGGTCGCCGGGTCGACGGTAATCATCGTCCCTTCCACCGTGGTGAACGTCAAGGTGCCCGCCTCCGAGTCACAGGACCAGTCGCGATACCAGGTCGGCCCCCACATGTCGCCACCCCACTGCTCGTCAAGGGCGGTCCCACCGTCGGCAAACATGGCGCGCACGTCCAGGGACTTCCACCCCCGGCCGTAACGGAAGACCCGCATCCAGGTGCCGTCGCCCCACCACTCATTGTCGGAATGGACAAAGGCCATCCCGTCAGCGGCGAAGCAGGGGCTCCACAAAGACTCCAGTTCGAGCAGGTACACCGCCTCTCCGTCCCGGTACAGGCCCGACGGCGGGTAGCCGTCCTCCTCAAACCAGGCCGGCGTGACGTGAAACACCAGGCCATCGCCCGGGTCGTAGGACATGGGGTCAGACGGCTCCGCCTCCCGCGCCGCGGCGGGCGGAGCCCCGGCCAGGACGGCGACAATCCCAACCACCCACACCAGCAGGTGACGACGCCAGCGAGGGCCACCCCTCTTCAGCTTGCTCATGCCTGGACATGCTGGCAGCCGAATCGAATGTCACGGCCCGCCGGTCACGATTCGATCTCGCCGCCGGCAACCGCCGCACAGTCGCCCTGCCCGGCCAGGCCAGGCACGCGACACCGCCCTATCGGGACCCGCCACTCAACCGAGGTCGGACGGCTTCACCAGCGGGTCACCGCCAAGCACCTCCCGTACCTTCTTCCAGGCCAGCCCCGTCGGCGCGGGCAGGATGTCCACCGACAGGCGACGGCGGAACACGCGGTAGGCCCAGGCCTGGTAGGCGATCACCACTGGCGTGAAGATGACGGCCACCACCGTCATCACCCCAAGCGTGTACGACGTAGAGGAGGCCGCCGCGATGGTGAGCCCCACCCCGCCGTCGTGCAGGGCGGGCATCACGTACGGGAACATCGACCCGAAGATCAACGTCACGGCGGCGGCCAACGCCAGGGCGGATAGCCCGAAGGCCCAGCCCTCGGCGCCCCGACGGTTCGCCAGCCAGGAGACCACCAGCGCGAGCGCGGCGACGGCGAAGGCCGCCCAGGTCCAGGCGACGGAGAACGCCACCTGCGCCCACACCGCCCAGCCGCCGGCGACGACTATCGCGGCAGCCCCCACGGCGGAGGCCGCTAAGCGGGCCCGCTGGCGCAGCTCTCCCTTGGTCTTGAGCGCCAGGAACAGGCAGCCGTGCAACAGGAAGAGCACCAGGGTGGTCAGGCCGCCGAGTAGGGCAAACGGGTTGAGCAGCGCCCAGAATCCGCCAACGTACTGGTAGCCCTCGTCGAGTAGCACGCCTCGCACCAGGTTGGCGAAGGCCACGCCCCACAACAGCGCGGGCACCCAAGAGCCGAACATGATCAGCAGGTCGAAGCGCCGCGCCCACCTCGGGGAGGCGATCTTTCCCCGGTACTCGAAGGCCACCACCCGCACTATCAACGCCAGCAGGATGATGAACAGTGGCAGGTAGAACCCGCTGAACAGGGAGGCGTACCAGTGCGGGAAGGCCGCGAAGGTGGCGCCCCCGGCGGTCAGGAGCCACACCTCGTTGCCGTCCCAGACGGGGCCGATGGTGTTGATCATCACGCGCCGCTCGTCCGCGCGCTCGGCGGCCATGCCGCGCGGCAGGATCGCCAGCAGCATCCCGACGCCAAAGTCGAACCCCTCCAACACCAGGTATCCCGTCCACAGGACGGCGATTATCACGAACCACAGGACAGACAGATCCATGGCCTTCCTCCTAGTAGGCGAAGCTCAGGGGTTGGTCGGTGGCGTCGTCGTCACTGCCCAGCTGGACAAACTCGTC
>WRIF01000251.1 GCA_009782865.1 Promicromonosporaceae bacterium | reverse complement strand
CTCGGCGCCGCCATCAGCCGTCCGCCAGTTCCTTTTGCCGCACAGCGGAGTTGATGTCCACCAGGTCGGGGCGGGCCCGCAACAGGGCGATCACCTCGCGCAGGGCAGGGGGACGGTCCCCGAGCTCGGCGACCACCGCGTCGAGAAAGTCCGCGTCGGCGGGGGTGTCCAGGGTCACCCGCAGGTCATTGGCGGGCGGGTGAATCACCAGGCCGGCCGTCTTGAACTGGTTTGGCCCGGCGTAAAACCACGAGTTGACGTGGGTGCGGTGATAGGAGGTCGCCTCCTCATCGGCCCTGAGCAGCGCGGGGGTCGAGGTGATCTCGGCGTCGTAGCCGTGCGGCACCGTGCGGACCAACACCGTCGAGACGTAGTCGAGGGACGGGTCGGAGCGCCACAGCGCCGCCAGCGAGGCCAGTTGGGACGGATCGTGCAGGGGACAGTCGGCGGTCAGGCGCATCACCGCGTCGGCGCCGGTCGCCTGGGCGGCCAACACGAAGCGAGACAAGACATCGTCCTCGGAGCCCCTGATCACCCGCACGCCAAGGCTCTCCCCCAGGGCCGCCACGGCGTCATCGCCGGCGTTGGTCGAGGTGGCAATGACCACCTCATCGATTCCCGCTGCCGCGCGCGCGGCCCGCACCAGCCAGGCGAGGACCGGCCGCCCGTTTGGCCCCAGTGGTCGCAGCACCTTGCCCGGGAGGCGGGTCGATCCCGTGCGGGCCTGCAGGACGGCAACTACCTTGCGCGTGGTCACGGGCTCAATCCTGCCACGAGCCACCCCTGGCCCCCGCCGGCAGGCCGCGCGTCGGACACATCTGCGGCAACCGACCCCGCAGCCGGTGGGGACCGCGTGAGACAATGCGGGCATGTCGTTACTCAATGGTGCCTCCATTCTGGTCACGGGGGGCACGGGCTCCTTCGGCAAGGCCTTCCTCAAAGAGGTGCTCGCCAACCACCAGCCCCGCCGCATCGTCATCTTCTCCCGCGATGAACTCAAGCAGTATGAGGTCCGCCAACAGTTCGGCGACGACCCCCGCCTGCGCTGGTTCATTGGCGACATCCGCGACGAACGCCGCCTGGCCCGCGCCCTCAACGGCGTCGACTATGTGGTGCACGCCGCCGCCCTCAAGCAGGTGGACACCGCGGAGTACAACCCGTGGGAGTTTGTAAAGACCAACGTCATCGGCTCGCAGAACGTGATCGAGGCCTCGATCGACGCGGGCGTGAAGAAGGTGGTTGCCCTGTCGACCGACAAGGCCTCCTCCCCCATCAACCTCTACGGCGCCACCAAGCTCACCGCCGATAAGTTGTTCATCACCGGCAACCACTACGCCGCCGCCTACCCGACGCGTTTTGCGGTGGTGCGGTACGGCAACGTGATGGGCTCGCGCGGCTCGGTCATCCCGTTCTTCGAGAGGCTCGGCGCCGAGGGCAAGCCGCTGCCGATCACCGACCTGCGCTGCACCCGCTTCTTCATCACGCTGCCACAGGCCGTGCAGATGGTGATCGACACCTTTGAGCTGATGCAGGGCGGCGAACTGCTGGTCCCCCGCATCCCGTCGATGAAGGTGGTCGACCTGGCTGAGGCCGTGGTGCCGGGCTGTGAACTGGTTGACGTGGGCCTGCGCCCCGGCGAGAAGCTGCATGAGGAGATGATCTCCCCCGAGGAGGGCCGCCGCGCCGTCATCATCCGGGATGGCAAGTACTTCATCATCCAGCCCGACATGGGCAACTGGGGCTACGAGCCACCGGCCGACGGGGTGCCGGTGCCCGAGGGCTTCGCCTACCAGTCGGACAAGAACGACCAGTGGTACACCGTCGAACAGATTCGCGAGATCATCGCAGACGGCATCTAGTCTCCTCTCCCTGTCCTCTCCCTCCCGCATACCCTCTGCAGAAAGGCAGCCATGCTCCCCTATGGCCGTCAGTCCATTAACGACGACGACGTGGCCGCGGTGGTCGAGGCGCTGCGCGGCGACTGGCTGACCATCGGCCCCACCGTCGACCGCTTCGAGGCGGCGCTGGCCGCACTGGGCGGCGTGCCGCATGCCGTGTCCGTCACCTCCGGGACGGCGGCCCTGCATGTGGCGTACCACGCGGCCGGCATCCAGCCCGGCGACGAGGTGATCACCACCCCGCTCACCTTCATGGCCACCGCCGCGGGCGCCGCCTTGCTCGGCGCCAAGATCGTCTTCGCCGACGTGGACCCGGCCACCGGCAACCTCGACCCGGCGGCCGTGGCCCCGCTGCTGACCGAGCGAACCAAGGTGATTGCCGCGGTGGACTACGCCGGCGTGCCGGTGGACGCGCCCGCCCTCCGGCGTCTGGCCCGCGACAACGGCGCCCTGTTCTTGCAGGATGCCGCCCACTCCGTCGGCGGCGCCCTTGACGGCCAGCCGGTCGGCTCACTCGCCGACCTCACCACCTACTCGTTCTTTCCCACCAAGAACCTGACCACCACCGAGGGCGGCGCCGTGCTCACGGCCAACCCGGACCTGGCGGCGCGGGCCCGACGCTTTCACAACCAGGGCTTCATCCTGCCCGGCGAGACCCCCCGCCTCGACGAGGGGCCCTGGCTGCGGGAAATCGTCGAGTTCTCCCTCAACTACCGCCTCCCCGATGTGTGGTGCGCCCTCGGCCTGTCACAGCTGCGGCGCCTGCCCGAGTTCGTGGCCCGGCGGGCCGCGCTCAAGGCCCGGTACGACGAGGCGCTGGCTGACCTGGTTGATTCCCATGAACTAGTACTACCAGGGACCACCGACAACGCCTCTCCCGCCTGGCATCTCTACCCCCTGCGCGTCCCCGCCGAGCGGCGGCGTGCCGTGTTCGAGTCCCTACGCTCCCAAGGCATCGGCGTGCAGGTCAACTACCTACCCGTCTATTGGCACCCCGTCTTCGCCGACCTCGGCTACCCGCGCGGCCTGTGCCCCCAGGCGGAGGCGTACTACCGCTGCGAGATCTCGCTGCCAATGTGGCCCGGGCTCACCGAGGCGAACGTGGCCCAGGTGGTCGATGCCCTGCGGGTTGCCTTAAGTGTCTGACACCGCCACGGCGCCCGAGCCGGCCACCACCTCGCCCAGCCCGGCCTCGCCCGGCGCCAGCCGGGGGCGGCTGGCCTCCCACGCCGCCATCTACACGGTCGCCACGGCGGCCCCGGCCCTCGCCGCCCTGCTGGTACTGCCCTTCATCACCAGGCTGCTGCCCGAAGACGAAATGAATCTGGTGTCCCTGGGCAATCAGGTGATTCAGGTCGGGCTGATCCTGGTGGCCCTCGGCAGGGCCGCCGCCATCCCCCGCGAATCCTCCCTGGCCGGCCCCGGCCCCGAGGGGGCGCGCGGCCTGGTGATGCAGTCCGCCGTCATCTGCGTGGCGATCACGGCCCTCGGCCTGACCTCCGGCCCCCTGTGGGTTCCGCTCATCATGGACGCGCCTTGGAGTTGGCCGTTTGCCTGGGCAGTGCTGGCCGCCCTCGGCGGCTCCCTCGTCTTCGTCTCCCAGTCTTACCTGCGCGGCGCCGAGCGCCCCATGGCCTTCGTGGCCCTCGCGGCGGGCGGCACCCTGCTCGGCCCGGCGCTTGGCCTGGGGGCGGTCGCGACGCTCGAGGCGACCGCCACGGCGGACCCGGCCTGTGCCGCCGGCGGCTACCCGGCAGCCGGGCCCCCCGGGGTCCG
>WRIF01000250.1 GCA_009782865.1 Promicromonosporaceae bacterium | reverse complement strand
CGCGATTACGCTTGCCATCGCCATTCCGTATCAAAAGTTCATCCTGAAGCGTGACGTTGGAAAGGGGTCCTGAGATGGCTACCGCAGTTCTTGAGTCCTCCGCCCCTGCGGTCGAGCAGGAAATTCGCCAAAGGAAGGTTTGGTCCTGGAGCCAACCCTGGATCTATCTGGTCGCCCTCGTGGCTTGTGGCCTGTCGGTTGGGCCAGTCCTCTGGCTGGGCAATGGAGGCCTGGGAACTAACGCCGACCTTGCTTTGCGCCCGCTGGGACTGCCGGAACCGGTGATTACCAGAAACTATCTGGACATCACTACCGGCGTCCACGCCAGTGCATTCTGGGGTATGGTGCTGACCTCGACCATGATTGCGGTATTGACTACTGCCTTTGTGGTGATCTTGGGAACGTCGGTGGCTTACGCCATCGCTCGTTTCCCGATGCGTGGAACCGGAGTACTGTTTGCCATCTTCGCAGCGGGTCTCATGTTTCCTGCCACGGTTGGCATCCTCCCGACCTGGGTGATTCTGAGCAGAATCGGCCTTGTCGGCTCGATGTGGGGTGTCATCATCCCGCAGGTTGCGTTCGCGCTGCCGACCACCGTTGTGATCCTCACTCCATTTGTCAAGGCGATTCCGCAGGAGATGGAGGAGGCGGCATCTATCGATGGTTCTGGCCGGTTCGGTTTCTTCTTCCGCATTCTGTTGCCGCTGGCTAAGCCGGGCATGGTGACCGTGGGTGCCCTGGCATTCGTTGCCTCGTGGAACGCCTACATGCTGCCATTGTTCGTCCTTGGTGTCGGCGGTGCGGATATGTCCGACCGGACGCTGCCACTGGGTGTGCAGATGTTCACCTCGCAATATTCGTCTGCCATCAACTCGATTATGGCGTTCACCACTCTCTCGATGATTCCCGCGCTGGTGTTCTTCCTGGCCTTCCAGAAGTACATCGTTAACGGCCTATCTGGTGCGGTGAAGGGATAGAGGATACTCATGACTACTGAGACAACTACCCCCGCGGTCCATCAGGCGGGAATGCAGTTCAAGCCGACCAACGTCGAGTACAGGCGACGCTTTCGTTTCCTGGCGTATCTGCAGGGAACCTTCGGAATTTTGGGACTGTTCGTGATGTTTACGATGCCTGTTTTTCGACTGGTTTTTGATACCTTCGAGGAGCGAAGTTCGTACTATTACCTGGGCGCCTTTTCGTTGCCCGAGGGAGCGACGGTCCGCAATCCCGTTGTCCCGAATCTGATGCTAGACGGCGTTATTTTCCTGGCCTGTCTGGTTGTGGGTTTGGTTTCGGCGCTGGCCGTCATCTTCATCCGTGAACGGTTGGCAATCGTCATCTCCGGGTTGGCAGGGGCTCTGGCTGGTTTGGTGATGTTCTTCATTGGCATCGGCACCCGAGTCACACCCTTACCCACCCGTGGCTATGGTTTTCAGCCTGGCGCGGCCGCCATCTTGTTGGCGGTCATCGGAGTAGGCATGGGACTGTTTGCCCTCCTCGCGTTTGTGAAGCGTGAGGAGCTGCTCGGGCTCATTCCCGACTAGACGAGTAGACAGAGAGGCTCCCTCCGGTCAAGCCGGAGGGAGCCTCTCTCTATGTTGTGAAGTCCCTGACCGAGTAGGCCGGGAATCCGCGCCGAAGGGGCCTACGCGATCGCGCCGAGCGACTGCCGGGCGATGGCGAGTTCCTCGTTGGTGGGGACCACCATGACCAGGGGGCCGAGCGAGCCCGACGGCGAGATGACGCGCGGATGCTTCGAGCGGATGAGGTTCTTGTCGTCGTCGATCTGGAGGCCCAGGTAGGTCAGTCGGCGGACCACCTCCGCGCGCAGCTGGGGATTGTTCTCCCCGACCCCGGCGGTGAAGGTCAGCACGTCAATGCCGCCCATCGCGGCGGCGTAGGCGCCGACGTACTTCACCAGGCGGTGGCGGTAGACGTCCAGCGCCTCGATGGCCCGCCGGTCGCCAGCGTCGGCGGCCGCCCGCACCTCGCGCATGTCCGAGATGCCGGCCAGGCCCTTGAGGCCGGAGCGCTTGTTGAGCAGGTCGTCCAGCTCGTCGGCCTCCATGCCCGCCACCCGTTGCAGATGGAAGACGATGGCCGGGTCGAGGTCGCCCGAGCGGGTGCCCATGACCAAGCCCTCCAAGGGGGTCAGGCCCATCGAGGTGTCCACGGCTATGCCGCTCTTGACGGCGGAGGCGGACGCCCCGTTGCCTAGGTGCAGGATCACCTGCCGCAGGTCGCGCCGTCCGGTGACCGCCGCCACGCGCTGGGAGACGAACTGGTGGGAGGTCCCGTGGAAGCCGTAACGCCTGATCGCATGCCGCTCGGCCAGGCCCGCATCGATGGCGTAGGTGTAGGCACTGGCGGCGAGGGTAGAGAAGAAGGCGGTGTCGAAGACGGCCACATGCGGCACGTGGAGTAGCTCGCGGGCCACCTTGATGCCAACCACGTTGGCCGGGTTGTGCAGGGGGGCCAGGGGCGTCAGGGACTCGATGCCCGCCACGACGTCATCGTCGATGATCGTGGGCTTCTGGTAGAGCGTGCCGCCGTGAACCACCCGGTGTCCAACGGCCGCGATGCTCGCCGAGGCCAACGACGGCCCCACCTCGTCGAACAGGCCCAGCACCAGCCGCAGCGCCTCGCCGTGGTCTGCGATGGGCAGCTCGCGGCGGGCCTCGGAGGCCTCCTCGGTGAAGTCGGAGACCGGACGTTCATGGGTGATGACCCCCAGGGGCTCACCGATCTTCTCGACCAGGCCGACGGTCAGCACCTCCGAGGAGGCCGGGTCGAGCAGCTGATACTTCAGCGACGAGGAGCCGGAGTTCAGGACGAGGACGGTACTCATGGCGGTTCCTAACCTTGGGCCTGGATGGCGGTGATGGCGACGGTGTTGACGATGTCCTGGACGAGTGCCCCGCGAGAGAGGTCGTTGACCGGCTTGCTCAAGCCTTGCAGCACCGGCCCGACGGCAACGGCGCCGGCCGAGCGCTGCACGGCCTTGTAGGTGTTGTTCCCGGTGTTGAGGTCGGGGAAGACGAAGACGGTGGCCCGGCCGGCCACCGAAGACTCGGGCAGCTTGGTGGCGGCCACGGCGGCGTCTACGGCGGCGTCGTACTGGATGGGCCCCTCAACGTACAGGTCGGGGCGGCGCTCGCGCACCAAGGCGGTGGCCGCGCGCACCTTCTCAACGTCGGCGCCGGAACCGGAATCGCCGGTGGAGTAGGAGAGCATCGCGATCCGCGGGTCGATGCCGAACTGGCGGGCGGTCTCGGCAGACGTGATGGCGACATCCGCCAGCTGCTCGGCGGTAGGCACGGGGATCACGGCACAGTCGCCGTAGACCAGCACCTTGTCCGCCAGGCACATCAGGAACACTCCCGACACCGAGGAGATGCCCGGGCTGGTCTTGATGATCTCAAAGCTGGGGCGGATGGTGTGCGCCGTGGTGTGGGAGGCGCCGGAGACCATGCCGTCGGCGTCGCCCAGGTGAACCATCATGGTGCCGAAGTAGGAGACGTCCTGAACCACCTCGCGTGCCCGGTCGAGGGTCATGCCCTTGTGCTGGCGCAGTCGGGTGTACTCGGCGGCATACCGTTCCACATAGGTGGGGTCGTCGGTGGCCAGGACGGTGGCGGCCGAGATGTCGAGCCCCAGCTCGGTGGCGCGCGTCCTGACCGTCACCTCGTCGCCCA
>WRIF01000249.1 GCA_009782865.1 Promicromonosporaceae bacterium | reverse complement strand
ACCCCCGCCGGGCTGACCACCCCCGAGGCCGCGAGCGCCGCCGCCGCCGCGCTGCGTCCCGGCGGGATCTACCTGGCCAACTGCGGCGACCGCCCGCCGCTGACGGAGGCCCGGCGCGAACTGGCCACCCTGCGCACCGCCTTCCCCGAGGTGGTGGTGATCGCAGAGCCCGCCGTCCTCAAGGGGCGGCGCTACGGCAACCTGGTGCTGGTGGGGGTCAAGGCCGCCGAGGACGCTGCCCCCTTTGACCTGGATGACGCCACCTTGGCCCGCCGGCTGCGCACCCTCCCGGTGCCGGCACAACTGGTCCGCGAACTCTAGGTCCTCGCGAACCCTGGGCCCTCGCGAACACTGGGGCCCCGCAGACACTGGCCCCACAAACTCCATGACCCCGTGCCGCTCAACAGGGCGTGCGCCGGCCTTGCGAAAAGGGGATAATAGGCCGCCGTACTTTCCGGCCCCAAGGGAGACTATCGGTGACCGACCGCAGAACCGAACTCGCGCGCGAGCAGCTCAAGGTTGACGAGCTGTACCAGCGGCTAGACGTGCTGCGCGCGCGCACGCGCCAGCGCCTGGCCGCAGTCCGACGAGAGGGCCCGTCGGGCACCCCGCAAAACCGTTCCGAACGGGACGCCTTCGCCACCCTCTACGAAAACCGCGCCGCCCTCCTCGACGCCGTCGAGGAGCGGCTCGTCTTTGGGCGCCTCGACCTGGCCGATGGCGACACCCGCTACGTCGGGCGCCTGGGCCTGACCGACGACGAGCAACACACCCTGCTCACCGACTGGCGCGCCCCCGCGGCCGAGGCGTTCTACCGCGCCACCGCGCTGCGCCCCGCCGGCGTGCGGCGCCGCCGCCACCTGGTCACCCAGGCCCGCCAGGTCACCTCGGTGGAGGACGAGTTGCTGGACCTGACGTCTGAGGCCTCCGAGTTCGACGCCGCCTCCCTCAGCGGGGAGGGGGCCCTGCTGGCGGCCCTCGCCTCCCGCCGTACCGGCCGCATGGGAGACATCGTGGCCACCATCCAGGCCGAGCAGGACGTCATCATCCGCTCGCCCCTGTCCGGGGCGCTCGTGGTGCAGGGCGGCCCCGGGACCGGCAAGACCGCCGTCGCCCTCCATCGCGCCGCGTACCTGCTGTACGCGCACCGCCGGGTGCTAGAGCGCTCTGGCGTGCTGCTGCTCGGCCCCTCCCGCTCTTTCCTGCGCTACATCGACCAGGTGCTGCCCTCCCTCGGGGAGACCGGGGTGGTCTCCACCACACTCGGTGAACTGCTGCCCGGCACCACGGCCACCGCCTCGGAGGACCCGGTGGTCGCCGAGATCAAGGGGCGGCCGGTCTGGGCGGAGATTGTCCGTTGCGCCGTCGCCGCCCGTCAGCGGGTCCCGGCCGCCGACACCACCTTCACCCTCGATGGCAGACGGCTGCGGATCAAGCGCGGAGACGTGCGCGATGCCATCTCGCGGGCACGGCGCTCCGGCCGGCCGCACAACGAGGCCCGCAGCGGGTTTGTCCGCGACATGCTCGCCCGGCTGGTATCGCAATACGAGGCGATGGACAAGGCGCCACTGACCCCCGAAGACCTCGCCCTGGTGCAAGAGGACCTGCGTACCGCCCGCGAGGTGCGGGTGGCCCTTAATCTTGCCTGGTTCCCCATCTCCCCGAAGAAACTCCTCGATGACCTGTTGTCGCGTCCGCACCGCCTGGCCGAGGCCGCCCCCATGCTCGACCCCGCCGAGCAACGGCTGGTGCTGCGCGATCCCTGGGCGCCGTGGACCGAGTCGGACATCCCGCTGCTGGATGAGGCGGCCGAGCTGCTGGGCCATGACGGCAACGCCGAACGCTCAGAGGCGCGCGCCCGCGCCGCCGAACGCGCCGAGGCCCTAGAGCACGCCCGGTCGGTGCTGGCCTCCGGCGCCGCCTCCTCGATGATCCCGGTGGACGCGGAGACGCTGGCCGAACGCTTCGCCCAGGTCGGCTCGCACCTGACCACCGCCGAGCGCGCCGCCGGGGACCGCACCTGGACGTACGGGCACGTGGTGGTAGACGAGGCCCAAGAGTTGAGCCCGATGGCCTGGCGCACCCTCCTGCGGCGGGTGCCGACCCGCTCGCTAACGATTGTGGGAGACGTGGCCCAAACCTCCGCCTACGGCGGCTCCACCTCCTGGAAGCAGACCGTGGGGCCCCTGCTGCAAGGCTCGTGGCGCCTCGAACAGTTGACGGTCTCCTATCGCACGCCTGCCGCCGTGGTAGACGCCGCACAGGCCATGGCCATCGCCGCCGGGCTGCCGGTCTCACCCCTCACCGCCGCCCGCGAGGTGCCCGACGCCCTCCAGCTGCGGGAGGCCTCCCCCGCCCACCTCGTCTCGACGGTCCGCACCGCGGTGGCCGAACTGGCGGCGGAGTTCCTCGGACCCGATGGAACCGGCCGCATCGCGGTGATCACCGCCTCCGCCTCGCCCCCGGCCCTGGCCGACCTGGGCACCCCGGCTGCGCCCCGCATCCCGGCGGCCGAGCACCCCGACCAGGCGCAGGTAGCCGTGCTGTCGCCGCGCGAGGTCAAGGGACTGGAGTTCGACGCCGTCGTCGTCGTGGAGCCGGCAGACTTCCTGGCCGCCCCCACCGGCGCCTCCGACCTGTACGTGTCGATGACCCGCCCGACGCAACGCCTCATAGTGGTGCACTCTTCTGGGCTTCCGGCCGGAATCCGCCCCTAGCGCCGACTATTCTGGCGCGATGCACAAGGCCCTGCTGCTCGAAAACGTCCACCCCGACTCCGTAGAGATCCTGCGGAAGGCCGGCTTTGAGGTCGAGTTGCGCACCGGCGCCCTCGACGAAGACGAGTTGATTGCCGCCCTCGACGGCGTAGCCCTCCTCGGCATCCGCTCGAAGACCTCCGTGTCTCGCCGCGTGTTCGAGCAGTGCCCCGCCCTGCTGGCCGTCGGCGTGTTCGCCATCGGCACCAACCAGATCGACCTAGCGGCGGCGGCCTCCTACGGGGTGCCGGTGTTCAACGCCCCCTTCTCCAACACCCGCTCGGTGGTCGAACTGGCCCTCGCCGAGGTGATCTCGCTGATGCGCCGCGTCCCCGAACTCAACCACTCCCTGCACGCGGGGGTATGGGACAAGACGGCAGACGGGGCCCACGAGGTGCGCGGCCACACGCTCGGCATCATCGGCTACGGCAACATCGGCTCCCAACTGTCGGTGCTCGCCGAGTCAATCGGGATGCGTGTGGTCTTCTACGACATCCAGGAACGACTCGCCCTCGGCAACGCCACCCGCCTGGAATCGCTGGACGAGCTGCTCGCCACCGCGGACGCGGTGTCCATCCACGTCGATGGCCGTCCCGGCAACGCCGGATTCTTCACCGCCGAGATGTTCTCCGCCATGAAGCCCGGCGCCGTCTTCCTCAACCTTTCGCGTGGGTTCATCGTGGACGTCGACGCCCTGCGCTCCTCCCTGGAGTCCGGCCACCTGGCTGGCGCGGCGGTCGACGTGTTCCCCACCGAACCCAAGGCGCGTGGAGACAGGTTCGACTCTCCCCTGTCTGGAATGCCGAACGTGATCCTCACCCCCCACGTCGGCGGGTCCACTGAGGAGGCACAGCAGGCAATCGGCCAGTTTGTGGCGGGCAAGCTGCGCGACTACGGCCTGTCCGGGGCCACCATGCTCCCCGCCAACCCCCCCAACCTGCA
>WRIF01000248.1 GCA_009782865.1 Promicromonosporaceae bacterium | reverse complement strand
CGGCTCGCGCCGTCGCTCGGCCTGCGTCGCTGTGTTCCTCGCAGGGCTCGTCGGCAGCTTCCTTGGCCTCGGACGCCAGCGAGCCAGCTCGCGACGTCGCTCGGCCTGCGTCGCTGTGGGGAGGGAGGTTCGCTGGAGGCCCCTCGCCGGAGCTGGCGGCACTCTCGCGCTCCACCGACTTCGACTGGCTCCTGGCCCCCTACGACATTCGCGGCTCCAAGGCGCACGCCCGGGTGCTGCACCGGGCCCGCCTGCTGAACGACGACGAACTCACCGCAATGGAGGCCGCCCTCGACCGACTGGCCGCCGACGTTGAGCGCGGTGACTTCCTCCCCGCCCCCGACGACGAGGACGTACACACCGCCCTGGAGCGAGGGCTCATCGAACGGGCCGGCCCCGAACTTGGCGGCAAGCTGCGCGCCGGCCGCTCCCGCAACGACCAGATCGCCACCCTGGTGCGCCTATACCTGCGCGATCAGGCCAGCGCTATCTCACGGCTCATCCTCGATCTGGTCGATGCGATCCTGGAGCAGGCCCAGGCGGCCGGCGCCGCCGTCATGCCCGGACGCACGCACCTGCAGCACGCCCAACCAGTGCTGCTGGCCCACCACCTGCTGGCCCATGCCTGGCCGCTGCTGCGCGACATCGACCGATTCATCGACTTCGACGTTCGCGCCGCCCGCTGCCCCTACGGTTCCGGGGCGCTGGCCGGCTCTTCCTTGGGCCTCGACCCGGCCGCCGTCGCCGCCGACCTCGGGTTCGACGGGCCGGTGGAGAACTCGATCGACGGCACTTCGGCGCGGGATGTGGTCGCCGAGTTCGCCTTCATCACGGCCATGATCGGGGTGGACCTCTCGCGGCTTGCCGAGGAGATCATCCTCTACAACACCCGGGAGTTCGGGTTTGTGCGCCTTGACGACGCCTATTCGACCGGTTCGTCGATCATGCCGCAGAAGAAGAACCCGGACATCGCCGAACTGGCCCGCGGCAAGGCCGGCCGCCTCATCGGCCACCTGGGGGGCCTGCTCGCCACGCTCAAGGGGCTCCCCTTGGCGTACAACCGTGACCTGCAGGAGGACAAGGAGCCGGTATTCGACGCCGTCGCCACCTTGACCACCCTGCTGCCCGCCTACACCGGCATGATCGCCACCCTCACCTTTGACAAGGAACGCATGGCCGCGCTGGCCCCCCTCGGCTTCTCACTGGCCACCGACATCGCCGAGTGGCTGGTTCGCGAGGGCGTCCCGTTCCGCGATGCCCACGAGATCGCCGGGGCCTGCGTTAAGGCTTGCGAACTCCGCGGCATCGAACTGTGGGAACTCAGTGACACCGAGCTGCAGGAGATCAGCCCCGCGCTTAACCCCGAGGTGCGGCAGGTGCTGACGGTCGAGGGGTCGGTCGCCTCCCGTAACGCGGTCGGCGGCACGGCCCCCGTGCGGGTGGCCGAGCAGCTGCAGGCGGCCAAGGAGCGGGTGGCAGAGTACCGTTACTGGGCGCAGGGCTAGGCGGGCCGGAACCACGGCGGGCGTGGCGGCCTAGGCGCGCCCCGTGGTCGACGGCACGCCGGGCTCGCCGCCGGTTTCCCGAACGGCGCCGCCTTCGGGCAGAATTGACGGGTGACCCACGTACTCGATGACCTGATTTGGCGCGGTCTGGTCGCGCAGACCACCGATGTGGACGCGCTACGTGCCGCCCTCGATGCCGGTCCGGTGACGTATTACGTTGGCTTCGACCCCACGGCCTCGTCGCTGCACGTCGGTCACATGGTGCAACTGTTGAACATGCGTCGCCTACAGCAGGCGGGGCACCGACCCCTCGCCCTGGTGGGGGGCGCCACCGGGCTCATTGGCGACCCCCGCCCCACTACCGAGCGCTCGATGAACAGCCCAGAGGTGGTGGCCGGATGGGTGGAGTCGATTCGTGCGCAGATCGAGCCGTTCCTGAGCTTTGAAGGCGAAAATGCCGCCCGGATGGTCAACAACCTCGACTGGACGGCGCCCCTGTCGGCCATCGACTTCCTGCGCGATGTTGGGAAGCACTTTCGCATGGGCACCATGCTGTCCAAGGACATCGTCGCGCGTCGTCTGGGCTCCGAGGAGGGACTCTCCTTCACCGAGTTCTCCTACCAGATCCTGCAGGGCATGGACTATCGCGAGCTCTTCGACAACTACGGTTGCACGCTGCAGATGGGCGGAAATGACCAGTGGGGCAACCTCCTGTCCGGCGTGGAACTGATTCGCAAGACCCGACAGCAACCCGTGCACGCGCTCGCCGCGACCCTCATCACCAAGTCCGATGGCTCCAAGATGGGCAAGTCGGAGGGCGGTGCCGTCTGGCTCGATCCCGGGCTCACCTCGCCGTACGCCTTCTACCAGTTCTGGTTGAACACCGCCGACGAGGACGTAGTGCACTACCTGAAGGTATTCACCTTCCGCACGCAGGAGGAGATCGAGGCGCTGGCACAATCAGTGGCCGAGCGCCCCTACGCGCGCGAGGCGCAGCGAGCCCTGGCGGGGGACATCACCACGCTGGTCCATGGGGCGGCCGCCACGGAGGCGGCCATCTTCGCGGCCTCCGCCCTGTTTGGCCGCGGCGATGTGCGGGAACTGGACGCGCAGACGCTGCGGTCGGTGGCCGAAGAACTGCAGACGGCGACGACGCCCGCCGGAACCTCCGTGCTCGACGCCCTCGTCAACGTCAAACTGGTCGACTCAAAGAGTGAGGCCCGCCGCGCCATCAAGGATGGTGGCGTGTACCTCAATAACGTCAAGGTGCTGGCAGAGGATGCCACCATCACCGCCGCCGACCTGCTGCACGGCAACTACGCGTTGCTCCGGCGCGGGAAGAAGGCCTTGGCCATGGGTGTCGGCAACGCGGCCTAGGCCCCTGCGAGCGAGCGCCACGACCGACCTCGCCGCGGGCCAAAAGGGGCGCTAAAGCGCCCCTGACCTGCACGTTTGGCAAGACTGCCCAGGCCGTGTAGTGTTATCCCTCGCCGCGCTGCGGGGTTCAACAGTCCAAACGGACCGTCTGACCAGCAGGAGCGCCGGTTGTTTGAGAACTCAACAGTGTGTGATGAATAGTTAATGCCAATTTTATACCCGTGGCATTCTGTCCTCTTTTTTGGGGGGGTGGGGTGTTTGGGTTCCTTTGGTTATACGGATGAGCAGTCTAGCTTGTCTTTGTTGCCATGTTTGAATGAACCGTATGGTTGTAACTCTTGTGCCTGCGTTTGTGGGTGTGGGGGTTGTTTGATTTTTACGGAGAGTTTGATCCTGGCTCAGGATGAACGCTGGCGGCGTGCTTAACACATGCAAGTCGAACGGTGAAGGGGAGCTTGCTCCTTGGATCAGTGGCGAACGGGTGAGTAACACGTGAGTAACCTGCCCCCTTCTTTGGGATAAGCCTGGGAAACTGGGTCTAATACCGGATATTCAGCTTGCCTCGCATGGGGTGGGTTGGAAAGGTTTTTCTGGTGGGGGATGGGCTCGCGGCCTATCAGCTTGTTGGTGGGGTAGTGGCCTACCAAGGCGATGACGGGTAGCCGGCCTGAGAGGGCGACCGGCCACACTGGGACTGAGATACGGCCCAGACTCCTACGGGAGGCAGCAGTGGGGAATATTGCACAATGGGCGAAAGCCTGATGCAGCGACGCCGCGTGAGGGATGACGGCCTTCGGGTTGTAAACCTCTTTCAGTAGGG
>WRIF01000247.1 GCA_009782865.1 Promicromonosporaceae bacterium | reverse complement strand
GCGACGGCGGGAGGTGACGCCAACGATGGTGACCAGGACGATGAACGCCGCGCCGCCGATGACCACTAGGCGGGCGCCGGTGCCACCGGTGGCGGGCAGTTCAAAGTCGGGCACGTTGGCCACGGCCACGGTGTAGGTGACCGGATAGGTGGGGGCCCATTGGGTGACCTGGCCGACCTCGATGATGTGACCCAGCAGCAGGTAGCCGGTCGGGGAGGCGGTCTCCACCAGGTACCAGCCGTCGCGGGCCTCGGCACCGGTGACGGTCTCGTCGTTGACCCAGTTGTTGAGCAGCACGGCAGAGATGGTCACCCGACCGTACTCGTCGGTGGTCCAGGAGGACTCTCCGTCGATGGTCACAAAGCCGCCGACGCTGGGATCGACGAGGTAGGCCTCGGCAGCCTCACGGGTCTGGAACAGGCGGAACGTGGCGCCCTCGAGCAGCTCGTCGCGGTCGGTGGCGTCGTACTTCTCGATCACGATCTGGCCCAGGCGAACCTCAGGAGTGTTCGAGTTAACCCCGTTGGCGTTGCCGTTGATGAACAGCTGCGCCTGGTTGGGGATGACCCCATCGGTCAGGCCGGGGGCGGTGGCAGCGTTGATGGTGGTTACCAGGGTCAGTTCGACGGCGCAGTCAGCATTGTCCGCGTGATTTAGCACGGCCAGGTCGGTGGCATTGGCGTCCCAGGTGAGCACCATGGGCGTACCGCTCGCGGAGATGGCGGCGTTCAAGGCGGTGCGGATTTCCGGGCCTTCGTCTTCGGAGGGACAGACGAACTCGGCGGCGGAAGCCGTGGGAACGAAGGTCAGCCGCGGGTCGAGGGGGTCGACGATGCGGAACTCGGTCAGCAACTGACCATCTGCCAGGGTCGGCAACGGGGCGTTGACCGTCCAGGTCACGTTGTCGCCAACCCCCACGGAGTCGGCGTCGTGGACCGACTTGGTGATCGTGGTGGTCGACGGCTTAGGGGCCACATCCACCTCGGTCAGCCAGCCGTCACCGGCCGAGTTGGGGAAGGGCAGCGTGACCAGGAACGGGGCGGGAGCCACCGAACCGGCGGGCCCGCCGGAGAAGCTGACCCGGTACAGGCCGGTGACCAGGCCGGGGAAGGAGACACCGGGCTCGGCGGTCACGGTCGCGGGGCTGCCAGGGGCGGCCGTCCACGGGCCGGCGTGGCTCACGGCCGTGTTCGCCGCCAGCGACCAACCGGCATGGGTGGTCAGGTCGACGGTGTTGTGCCGCTCTACGGTCACAACGAAACCATTAGGCATTGGATCGGCGGGAGTGCCGACGTTCAGCGTGTGGGTGTCCCCTGCCCCGGGCAGGGGCAGGTTGGCCGAGGCGGCCGTGGCCATGCTCAAGGCGAGCGCGGCGGTGGCGCCGATGGCCGCTGCGGCGGTGAGGCCGCGGCGGAGGGTGGTGCGGATAGACATGGTGTCCCTTTCCTCTTTGGGGTCTGAGGTCGTTGGGGAGTTTGCCCAACGGCGTACTGCTTGTTGAAGTCTGGTTTCAACCGGCGGCGGGGCGCCTGATCACTCGGCGGCGCCAACCACCTCCTGCGTCTTCTTGCCGAGGAGGCCGCGATGGACTGCCAGGACGGCTGCGGCTGCCAGGCCGGCCAGGATGACCCAGGGCGCTGGATTCCCGTGTCCCAGGCCACCGGTGGGCGGCAGCACGATCTCGGGCAGCGTGGTCACCTCGATGCGCCAGTCGTCGTTGTCGCCGGCGTTGATCAGGGTGTGGGCGCCGCGCGAGCGCACGTCAATGCGGTCGTGGTGCACGTCGTCGACGGCATGCGGGGACTCGCCGTCGTCACCAAGGAGGAGCAGGCGGCCGTGGCAGGTGATTGACTCCCCCGTGGCCAGCTCGAGCTCGTCGAAGACACCCTCGAAGATGCGGACGGGTTCCGGGTCGGCGGGGCTGGGCTCCTCGAAGGGAACCAACTCGGCGGCCAGGGCGCGGAGTGCCAGGTCACCGAGCTCCAGGTCGGTGGGCACTATCCAGTCGGCCGGGGCGGGCGCCACGGCGTCGCAGGTGTCCCAGACCACATCGGGGCCGAGCAGCGTGGTGTCGGTGACCTCAAAGTCGTTCAGGGTCTCGTTGCCGATGTTCTGGATGGTGAACTGCACCGGGATCGAGTCGAGCCGCACACACGTGCCTGGATCGGCCTCGTCCGTGCAGGCCAGCCAGTGGTCAAGGCCGGCGCCCTCGGGCAGGTTGAATACCCGGTCGTCCCCAATCGGGTTCGGGGAGGTCTTGATCACCGAGATCGCCGGGCGGTTGATCACCACGCCGGCATCGGCGTAGGCGCGCTGGTTGGCGACCACGGTCACGGAGCCGGAGAAGCCGCGGTACTCACCAGACTCGATGGCGTCGGAGTCGATGCAGGCATTGCCCACCCCGATCCGCACCCCATCGCCCTCGGAGTGGCAGGGGCCACCGCCACCTACGTGGCGCTCCACGAAGGAGAAACCCCGCTCGGCGTCGTCGTTGCCATCACCGTCCTGCGGGTTGGGCAGCACGAAGAGCACCTCGAAGTCGCCTGGCAGCAGGCCGGTGAACTCGAACCAGCCGTTGGCATCCGTCATCTCACGAGGACGATTGACCCGCACCAGCTCGCCTTCGGCATTGCGGCGGTAGAGGTAGACGAGCACGCCCTCCAGGCGCGGCTCGGCCACCCCGTCGTACTCGCCGCGCAGGTGATCGCGTGAGAGGTCAACCCACACGTACCCGGCCAGGTTCCCCAGCGGGGCCGGCGGCAGGGGCGGGATCACCACGGGAACCTGATCGCACAGGTCCTCGCGCCAACGCTGCCAACCCAGCGTGTTGCCGGGGAACTGCGGGCCCGTCCAGAAGTGCTCCTCCGGTGCGTCGGTGTCACAGATCCAGTTACCGGGAACCCCATCGGGGTCGGTGTAGTCCGGCAGCGGCGGGATCGGATTCGGCGGGCTGACCTGACCATGCGGCGGACAACCCACCAAGATCGGCTCGCCCTGCTCGTTGGTGGTGGTGACGCAGTCGGGGTGGGTGAAGTCGGGCACCCGCTCAAATGGCGTGTTCGGCGAGGTCACCCAGGCCTGATTCACCACGACCTGGCGTCCGTCAACCGCCTCCTGCTCGCCGGGCACGTAATTGACGTCCTGGTTCTGCAGGATGAAGCCACCCACCCGAATCACTCGCTGCTCACCGGGCGCGATGGTGCCAGGCAGGTTGAAGCCCTTCCTCACCCAACCATCACCCTGATCAACCACCGAGTAGGGGCTGATGTTGATCCCATCGCTGAGGCCCCCGCCCAGCTGTGGCAGGCGGGCCGGGTCGACCACGGTCGACACCATGTGGTTGCGCAGCCCGATGGCATTCCAGTTGCCTCCGGCGAAGGTGTATCCACCGCGGGACACCGCCGAAGAGCCCCAGGTGCGGACGGTGCCGTCCTGCAGCACCAAGGCCGCGCCCCCGGCGACGGTTCCGACCGCGGCCACCCCGATGTCCAGGATCTCGCGGCGCGCGGCGGCGATCATCGGGTGGAACGAGGCGGGCTCGGTGACCATCGGCTCTGCGTGGGTGGGGGCGTCGGCCGCCGTCGGGTTGCCCGCCACCCAGCGGGAGGCGGAGTGCAGGCCCCATGACAGGACCGTGCCGTCTTCGAGCAGCGCGATGGCCTGGGAGAAGACGGTGGCGCCGCTGGTCACGGCCAGGTCCACCACATTG
>WRIF01000246.1 GCA_009782865.1 Promicromonosporaceae bacterium | reverse complement strand
GGTTCAGGGTTCGTCGTGGTCCAGCGCCCAGGTGCCAGGAGGGATCACGGTTGTTCACCAGCGCTCCCTGCCTGCCACCTACACCTACGTGCCGACCTGTGACCCCGTCTGGGATGCCACGGCCTACCCATCGGCCAGTTCCTATGAGGAGTGGTCTTGGGACATCGCCAAGAGCGTCGATCACCAGGCCGCCCTCGTCTCCCCCGGCTCCAGTGAGACCTTCCGGTACACGGTGATTGTCACGCCGTCCCCCGTGGACGGCTCCGCCAGGACCACCGTGACCGTCGGTGTCGAGATCATCAATCGCGCACCGTTCGCCCAAAGCGACCTCAGCGGCATCCTCATCACCATCGGCGGCGCTAAGGCCACCTACACGCTCCCCGCGCAAATTGGCCCTTCCGGCACCGCCATCGTCGTCGCCACCCGCGAGTACCCCTCCGCCCTTGCCGATGGCACCACCATCCCGATCGCTGTCACCCTGCCCGACGGCTCCGCCCGCAGCGCCCAAGCGGTGGTCTCCAAGAGCGAGCCTGGCCGCACAGTGATCCTGAACGACACCTTTGCCAGCGATCCAGACGCCCACAACGGTGTCGGCATTCCGGACGGCATCGAACTCGACGCCGTGGACGGGCCATTCGAGTTCACCTACACCGTCGACCTCGGCGCAACTCCCGCCGGTGAAGACATCTCGGCCTACCCGAACACCGCCTGCATCGTGGGCGACGAGGTGGGACGCCTCTGTGACCGGGTCACCGTCGAAGTGGTGCGCGGCAAGGACCTGTCGATCACCAAGGTCGCCACCGCCACCGCCACCCTGGAACACGCCTGGGCCGTGACCAAGCAGGTCTGGGACGGCTCTGGCTGGGCCGACTACGCTGAGCAGGCCGCCACCGGCAGGCTGACCGACTTCACCTACCGCCTTACCGCCACCCCGCTCGGCTCGCGGGTGACGGCAATCAACCTCTCCGGGGTCGTCTTTGTCAAGAACCCCAACGGGTACGACGTCGAGGTCACCTCCCTGACCTTTGCCCCCGACCTCCCCTCCGGCGCCGCTACCTGCACCTACAACGAGCAGCAGGTCCTCACGGTTCCCGCCGGTGCCACCAACTTCGAGATCCGGTATGACTGTGATTTCACCGAGGTGCCTTCCACCGCCGCGAACGCCCTTCGCGACGGCAGCATCGCGGCGACGCTCACCTGGAATGCCGCCGAGGTCAGGTCCGCCGAGGGCGAGGCCACCGCCACCTTCCCGTTCGAATGGGCAATCACCCGCGCCCAGGACACCCTGACGGTGAGCGATGACCTGGCGGGCCAGTCGTGGACCTTCGACTACGCCGCCGGTTCTCAGGTCAAGGAGTACCAGCTCAGCCATGAGTGCGGCACGGTGGTGACCAATACGGCCGTCTCCGATCTGGGCCACACGGACACGGCCGATGCCCTCGCCCTTTGTCCGCTGACGGTCGCGGCTCGGTCTGGGGCCGAAGGCGCCCTGCACTACGAGTGGGCTATCGACAAACTGGTCACCAGCGACTCTCTCGTTCGAGTAGCCCCTGGTCAGGGCGCAGCGTTCGACTACCTCCTCACCGTGACGGCCAATCCCGTTGAGGACACCACCACGGCCACGGTCGTCGTGACCCTGTCCAACCCGAACCCGGTCACTCAGCCAGTCAAGTCCCTCGTCATCAGCATCGATGGCGAAGACGTGACCCCGTCGCACGCAGGCACGCTGGGGGCGGGCATGAACACCACGGTCACCGCGACCAAGACGTGGCCCGGCACCGTCCAGCGAAGCGTTGTGGTGACGGTCCGGTACGACGGCGACGTCATCCTCGCGGACACCGTGGCCGTCAACCCGACGATCACCGGCCAGCAGGCCATCTTGTCCGATGAGTTCCCCGAACTGGCCGCGCAGAACTCAGGCCGACTGACCCTGTTTGCCTCCGAGCAGGCTGGGCCCACCGAGTGGACGCTGACCTACACCGCCGAGCGCGGTGCGGTCGAGACCTTTGAGGGAACTACCGGGTACCCGAACCAGGCCTGCCTCGCCATCGACGGCAGCGACCGGCTGGTCTGCGACTCCGCCACGGTTGCCGTCGTTCGCGGGCTGCCCCTCGCCGTCGACAAGACCGTTGAGGCCACCTACAGCGTCGACCACCAGTGGACACTGACCAAGGAGGTCTGCGCAAAGTTCTCCGGGGAGCCCGGCTCGTACACCTGCGATGGCGGGTGGGCGAGCGAGGCACAGGCCTCCCTGCCCGCCTCCTCCGCCGGCTTCCTCTACCGCGTTACCGCCACCCCCGACGGCGATGGAGCAATCACCGCCCAGGGCCTGCGCGGCAAGATCGTCATTACCAACCCAAACGGCTGGGACGTTGCGGTGACCAAGGTCATCGACCTAGCCGTCGTGGCCTTGCCCCACACGTCGTGCACAGTGGCGGACGCTCCAAGCCGAACCAACCCGTTGCCCCTCCAGGCCGGCGGCCAGGTGGAGCTCGACTATGCCTGCACCTTCAGTGTGTTTGACTCCGCGACCTCCCTCCCAGGCGGCTTCAACACGGTCGTGATCGCCTGGGACAACCACTCCGCCTCGGAGACGTCCGCCTTCGCCACCCGACGGTTCGACTTTGCCAGCGCCGCCATCGCCTGGGTTCGCAGCGACACCAACTATGCGATCACCGTCACCGACACCCTCACCGAGCCCTTCGGCGGACGCTTTGATGCCGGGGCCTCGGTCAACGAGTACGTCGTCGATCACGAATGCGGACAGTATGTGACCAACACGGCCTCATCCGAGGCCACCGCTAGCGCCTCGACCACCGCCCTCGTCCCCTGCCCCCTGTCGGCCAGGGCCGAGGCGCGAGCCACCGCCGGCCGCTCCTACAGTTGGGACATCTCCAAGTCCGCCAGCCCGGCAGAAGAGGTGCGCGTGGACAAGGGGCAAGACGCCACGTTCGACTATCAGGTCGCCGTCACGGCCACGGTAATCGAGGGCAAGACGATTGTCACCGTCACCGGCACGCTCTTCAACGACAACCCGCTCGCCCAGCCGGTCGACAACCTGACGGTCACCATCGACGGTCGGTCGGTCGCCACCGATGCACCTGCGATGATCGTCCCCGGTGAGACCGCCTTCACCGCCACCGCGACCGTCGATGGCGTCAGGGACGTGCCGTGGACCGCAACCTACGCCGGCAACTTCGTCGGTCACGGCACGGTCCAGCCCACGGTGGAGGAGAGCGCCAACCAGGTGACCCTCTCCGACACGTTCGCCGAGTTCGACGCCAAGTTCCCTGGCGATGCAGTCGTCCTGACGGCCTCGCCAGAGGAACTCCAGTGGGTCTTCGAGTACACCGCAGAACGCGGCGCCACTCCGACAGACCTCCCTCACTCCGAATACCCAAACACCGCCTGCCTCCTCGGCAGCGACGTGCCCCAGCAGTGTGCCGACGCCAACGTCAAGGTGGTTCGCGGCCTCGACCTCACCGCCACCAAGCTGGTGGTAGGCACCGCCAAGGTGGAGCACGCCTGGGATCTGGTCAAGCAAATCTGCGACGGCACGTACGACGCCACCGCCGGAACCTGCACCGCCGGAGCCGGGCAGGCGGGCTGGACGAGCACCGCCACGCAGATGGCCGACGCCACCGGCCGGGCCGAGTTCGCCTACCGAGTGATCGCCCGACCCCTGCCCAGCACCCTCGGCGACGTCACGCTCACCGGCTCA
>WRIF01000245.1 GCA_009782865.1 Promicromonosporaceae bacterium | reverse complement strand
AGCTGGAAGACCGCGAACGGCCTGGGGCATACCACCGTGTTGGCTTTACCAAGGTGGCAGATGCCGAACCAGTGTTCATCGAAACAACCCGCCCCGAACTAATCCCGGCTTGCGTGGCCCTGGTAGCCCATCCCGATGATCAGCGTTATCAGCCGCTATTTGGTTCAAAAGTCAAAGTACCCCTATTTGGCAGCGAAATCCCGGTTGTGGCCCACCGCCTGGCCCAACCCGAAAAGGGCAGTGGCATTGCCATGATCTGCACATTTGGGGACGTAACGGACGTCACCTGGTGGCGTGAGCTCAACCTGCCCGTCCGTACGGTCATCGGCCGCGACGGCCGCTTCACCGCCGAGACGCCGGAGTGGCTGAGCGACCCGTCGTTCTACGCGGAGCTGGCCGGCAAGACCGCGCACTCGGCCCGCGAGGCGATCGTGGCCAAGCTGCGCGAGACCGGCGACCTGGACGGCGAGCCGACGCCCACCCAGCGCAAGGCCAACTTCTTCGAAAAGGGCGACAAGCCGCTCGAGATCGTCACCTCGCGGCAGTGGTACATCCGCAACGGCGGACGCCCGTTCACCCGGAAGGGCTCGACCACCGACCTGAAGCAGGAACTGCTCGCCCGGGGCGCGGAACTCGGCTTCCATCCCGACTTCATGCGGGTGCGCTACGAGAACTGGGTAGGAGGCCTCGCCGGGGACTGGCTGATTTCCCGGCAGCGCTTCTTCGGCGTGGCCATCCCCGTCTGGTACCCGGTGCTCGACTCCGGCGAGACGGACTTCGCCAACCCGATCGTGCCCACCGAGGACCAGCTGCCGGTAGACCCGACATCGCAGGCACCGGCCGGCTTTGAGGAGTCCCAGCGCGGCGTGCCCGGCGGCTTCGTTGGCGACGCCGACGTCATGGACACCTGGGCCACCTCCTCCCTCACCCCGCAGATAGTCTCCGGCTGGGAGCGTGACGAGGACCTGTTCCGGCGCATCTACCCGATGGACCTCAGGCCGCAGGGCCAAGACATCATCCGCACCTGGCTCTTTTCCACCATGGTGCGCTCGCACCTGGAGGGCGACTGCCTGCCGTGGAAGCACACCTCCATCTCGGGATGGATCCTGGACCCGGACCGCAAGAAGATGTCGAAGTCCAAGGGCAATGTGGTCACCCCGATGGGTCTCCTGGAGCAGCACGGCTCGGACGCCGTCCGCTACTGGGCCGCCTCCGCCCGCCTGGGCACCGACGCCGCCTTCGACGAGGGCATGATGAAGATTGGCCGCCGCCTGGCGACCAAGGTGCTCAACGCCGCCAAGTTTGTGCTCGACATCAACACCGGCGCCAGCGGCCCGGAGATCTCCCTCGACCCGGCGCGCGTGACGGTGCCGTTGGACCGCGCCATGCTCGCCGGCCTGGCAGACGTGGTCGACAAGGCCACCAGGGCGCTGGAGGGGTACGACCACACCCGCGCCCTCGAGCTGGCGGAAAGCTACTTCTGGACCTTCTGCGACGACTACCTAGAACTGGTCAAGGAGCGCGCGTACTCGGACACCCCGGAGGCGGCGTCTGCGCGGGCCGCCCTGGCCATCGCCCTGGATGTCATGCTGCGGCTGCTGGCCCCGGTGCTGCCGTTTGCCACCGAAGAGGTGTGGTCTTGGTGGCGCGAGGGCTCGATCCACCGCTCCCCCTGGCCCCTCGCGGAGCCGCTGCGCGCCATGGCCGGTGGCGCCAACCCGGACGGCCTGGCGGCCGCTGGGCACGCCCTGGCCGCGCTGCGCAAGCTGAAGTCGCTCGCCAAGGTGACGATGAAGACCCCGATCCTGGAGGCCGCCATCGCCGCTCCCGCCGAGTCACTTGCCCTGATCGAGGCCGCCCTTGACGACATCCGGGCGGCCGGCAAGGTCACCGGGCCCCTGGCCCTGGGGGCCGCTCCCGCGGGCTATGATGTGACCGTGCAGGGCGGCATCACGGTGCCCAGCCACCTACTCGGAGAACCGCCGGCCAGGCAGCCGCGCTAGCCGCCAATGCGACACATGTCCTCCACCTGGCTGTGTAGTTGTGGGTTCTTGGGCTAGCGTGACGGTTGTTCCAGAGCAATCGGCTACCTGAAAGAAGGCACAGTGACCCACTCCGCGACGCCCCCGGGCTTCTATCCGAACCCTGATGGGTCACCCACCCTGCGCTGGTGGGACGGGCAGGCCTGGGCCCAGCAGGTCCAGCCGCTGCCGCAGCCCCCCGCTGCCCAGCCGATCCCGGCGCCGGAGACTCCCCCAGTGCCTGTGGTCCAGGCCCCCGCCGCACCACCCCCAGCAACACCCCTGGCGACCCCGCCCGTGGACCCACCGCAGCCAACGCCAGCGCCCGCCCCGGTGCCCCTGGCCGACCTGCCGCAGCCCGCTGCCGCTCCGTACCAGGCCTCGCCCGAGTATGCCGTCCCTCCGGCCGTGACTCCGGCCGCCCCCAAGAAGCCGGCGAGCAAGGGCCTGATTGCCGGCATCGCCGGGGCCTTCTTGGCGGTGGCCGCGATAGTCGTCGTCCTCGTCGTCTTCGTCTTTGGCGGCAACGACGACGGCGAGCCAGACGAGGGCACCTCCCTCGCAGGCACCCAGGCCGAGTTGCTGCTCACCGCGCAGATCGTGGGCTCCTGGGCCTATGACGGCACAGAGTGGTTTGTGTTCGAGGCGGGCGGTACCGGCACCGCCGGCGGTCAGGCCATGACCTGGGGCATCAGTGGGGACATCCTCACCCTGAGTTCGGTCGCCGGTGACTTCACCTGGCTGACCAACGCGGCGGACAGCCTCGAGGCCCAGGTGGAGATCGATGGGGACACGATGACGCACACCTGGATCGGTCACGGCCATGGCGTGCACGTCTATCACCGCATCTCGCCCGACCTGGCACAACCGGCTGATCCGGAGGACGGCGAGCGGGACACCGCCGGGGACCAGGATGGCGACGACCAGGGCGACAACCGGCCCCCGGCCTCGGCCGGGGAGGGGGCGTTGTCAGACGTGACGGTCACCGACATCGAGGCCGTGGTCACCGTCCTGGGCTCCTCGCATGTGCTGATGAATGCGCACAACCCGCACGACTGCGTGCTCATCGCCGACGGTTTCGGCGAGGGCCTCGGCATCCATGCCGACGTGAACTTCTACGATGCCTCGGGCATGCGCCTGGACTCCAACTGGACAAACGCCGGCGTGCTGATGCCAGGAGACAACTACATCTACGCGCTGTTCGTCGACCTGGGCGACACCACTCCCGTCACGGCCCAACTGATCGACAGGTGGGACGAGGTCACCTGTGTCGACCCTGCGACGGTGCCCTCGTTCACGGTGGAGAACACCAACTGGTCCCAGGAACGCTTTACGGCCAGCGTCACCGCCGAGATTCGTCCCGACTCGGGCGAACCCGGCATGGCCATCTACTTCATCATTGCCCGCGACGCCAATGGCCGGCTGATCGAGATTAGTTCGAGCTTCGGCGGCATCGAGGTTCCCGCCGGCGGGTACCGCATCTCGGAGAGCATCTGGGCGGAGGACATCGACACCGTCGAGATCGTGTGGAGGGCTGGCTAGTGAAGGCCACCTCTCGCCGGCAGGCGGCCGTCGCGCTGGCCGCCGGGCTTGCGCTGTTGCTCGCTGCCTGCGGCGGCGACTCGGCGGCCGACGCCGTCGAAGAGGAAAGGGACCCCTCGCAGCTCGCGCCGAAGGGGGGTCCCCAGCCCGGACCTGAA
>WRIF01000244.1 GCA_009782865.1 Promicromonosporaceae bacterium | reverse complement strand
GCGCCGTGCCGGCCGCCGTCCTGGCGGGCATCGCAGACGAACTGGCCACCGTGCACGGGCAGGCAGACCAACAGCGCCTCAAGGCTCCGAGCCGACAACGCGCCGCCCTCGACGACTTCGCCGGGCCCACCCACCTCGGCGCCCTGGTGAAGTACCGTCAGGCCTGGCAGCAACTGGCCGCCCTGCGCGCAGAGGCGGCCGACCTCAGCGCACGGACCACCGAGCGGGCCCGTGAGGCCGAACTCCTGCGGCTCGGCCTGGCCGAGATTGAGCGCGTCGACCCACAGCCAGGTGAAGACGCCAGGCTGACCGCCGTCATCGGCCGCCTGGGCAACGTCGAGACCCTCCGCGTGGCCGCCACCACCGCCTACGAGGCGCTCTCCAGCGAGGCCGCGGGGGCCAGCCCCGCCCTAGACCTGCTGCATGCGGCCGAGCGGGCGCTAGACGGTGCCGCCACCGAAGATCCCTCCCTGGCCGCACTCGCCACCCGCGCCAAGGAGGCCACCTACCTGGTCTCGGACCTCGCCGTCGAATTGTCGGGATACGTCGATGGCCTGGAGGCCGATCCGCACGAGCTCGAGGCCTCCCACCAACGCCTGGCAGAACTGCGCGGCCTGCGCGCCTATGGGCAGACCCTGGAGGAGGTGCTGGCCTGGGCCTCCACCGCCGGCCTGCGCCTGCTCGACCTGGATGACGGGGGAGGGCGTCTCACCGCCCTCGGCGAGCAGATCGCCGCCCTGGAACAGGACCTGACCGCGCGGGCGGACGCGCTTTCTGCCACTCGCCGCCGAGCGGCCGAGGCCCTGGGCCGCGCGGTGACCGCCGAACTGCAGGGCCTGGCGATGAGCGAGGCCCGCCTGAGCGTCGTGATCGAACCTGCCGAGCCCAGTGTCAGCGGCAGCGACGCCGTGAGCTTCAACCTCATCCCCCACCGCAACGCCCCGCCGCGCCCGCTGGGAAAGGGCGCCTCCGGCGGTGAACTCAGCCGCGTGATGCTCGCCATCGAGGTGGCCCTCGCTGAGGCCGGCACCACCACCGAGCACCTGCCCACCTTCGTCTTTGACGAGGTCGACGCCGGGGTGGGGGGCAAGGCGGCCGTGGAGGTGGGGCGCCGCCTGGCCAAGCTGGCGCAGAGAACGCAGGTGATCGTCGTGACCCACCTCGCGCAGGTGGCCGCCTTCGCTGATCGCCAGCTCGTGGTGACCAAGGCGGCGGGGCCGGACGGAGCGGTCACAGGCGTTGAGGTCGTCGACGGCGAGAGACGAACGGCCGAACTGGCGCGGATGCTTTCAGGGCAGGAGGACTCGGCCGCGGCGCTCGAGCACGCCCGCGAACTGCTGGCCACCTCGCAGGCTTGAGTCACGGGCCTGAGTTGCAGGCCTGAGCCAGGCCACTTTCCTGGGCGCCGCGGCTCGCCCGTGCCCAACCACTCCTCGGGGGAGGATACGATTGGCTTCCGTGGCAGACCTTTCGCGGCAAGTACACCGAATCCTCAACCGCCCGGGCAAGACGCACCTCACCCGGCACATGTTCGTCACAGGAGGGGTGGTCTCCTCCCTCGGGAAGGGCCTGACCGCGTCGTCGCTGGGCCGCCTGCTGCGCTCGCGCGGCCTGCGGGTCACCATGCAGAAGCTGGACCCTTACCTCAACGTGGACCCGGGCACCATGAACCCGTTCCAGCACGGGGAGGTGTTCATCACCGAGGATGGGGCCGAGACCGACCTCGACATCGGCCACTACGAGCGCTTCCTGGACGTCGAGCTGCCGAGCTCGTCCAACCAGACCACCGGTGTGGTCTACTCCTCGGTCATCGCCCGCGAGCGGCGTGGGGACTACCTAGGCGACACCGTGCAGGTGATCCCGCACATCACCGACGAGATCAAGTCGCGGATGCGCGACCAGGCCGGCGATGACGTCGACGTGATCATCACCGAGATCGGGGGCACCGTTGGAGACATTGAGTCCCTGCCCTTCCTGGAGGCGGCCCGCCAGGTTCGCCACGAGCTCGGCCGCGACAACTGCTTCTTCCTCCACGTCTCCCTGGTGCCGTGGGTGGGCCCCGCCGCCGAGCTGAAGACCAAGCCGACCCAGCACTCCGTGGCGGCGCTGCGCAACATCGGTATCCAGCCGGACGCGATCGTCCTGCGCTCCGACCGCGGGGTGCCCGACGCCATGAAGCGCAAGATTGCGCTGTTCTGCGACGTGGACGTGGAGGCCGTCGTGAACGCCGCCGACGCCCCGTCCATCTACGACATCCCGAAGGTGCTGCACTCGGAGGGGCTCGACGCCTACGTGGTTCGCCGCCTCGACCTGCCGTTCAAGGACGTGAACTGGTCGGGCTGGAACGAGGTGCTCGACGCCGTCCACGCCCCCCAGCACACCGTCGAGGTGGCGCTGGTGGGCAAGTACGTCGCCCTGCCCGATGCCTACCTCTCGGTCTCGGAGGCGCTGCGCGCCGGCGGCTTCGCCAACCAGGCAAGGGTCAACATCAAGTGGGTCTCCGCCGACGATTGCGCCACCCCTGAGGGCGCCGCCGCGGCCCTGGCCGGGACCGACGCCGTGCTCCTGCCGGGTGGCTTTGGCGTCCGCGGGGTGGACGGCAAGATTGGCGCGCTGCGCTGGGCCCGCGAGAACGGGGTGCCGACGCTCGGCATCTGCATCGGCCTGCAGACGATGGTCATCGAGTACGCCCGCAACGTGTTGGGTCTGGCGGACGCCGACTCGACCGAGTTCAACCCGGACACCCCCAACCCGGTGGTCCACACCATGGCCGGGCAGGACGCCGCCGTCGCCGGCGAGCAGGATCTTGGCGGCACCATGCGCCTGGGCGCCTACCCGGCCAGGCTGGGGAAGGGCACCCAGGCCGCCAAGGCCTACGGCACCCTGGAGGTCTCTGAGCGTCACCGTCACCGCTACGAGGTGAACAACGCCTACCGCGAGGCGCTGACGGCAGGGGGACTGGTCGTCTCGGGCACCTCCCCGGATGGGGAGCTGGTCGAGTTTGTGGAGCTGCCCGCCAGCGTGCACCCGTACTACGTGGCCACGCAGGCGCACCCCGAGTTCAAGAGCCGCCCCACCCGGGCGCACCCGCTGTTCAAGGGGCTGGTCAAGGCCGCTATCGAACGCCAGCAGGCCGCCAAGTCGTGACGCAGGAAGGCGTGTCCCTGGCCGACACCTATGACCCGAGGCCCAGCCGGCAGACGGCCAACCCGTTTCGGGGATGGCTGCTGGATGTCGTCGTCGACGAGGTGGACCTGGGCGCGGCGGGCCTCGTCTCGCGCGAGTGCGTCCGCCATCCGGGCGCGGTCGCCGTCTTGGCGCTTGACGACGATGGCCGGGTGGCGCTCGTGAATCAGTACCGGCACGCCGTGCGCTCCCGGATGTGGGAGGTGCCGGCCGGACTGCTGGACCAGGCGGGGGAGGACCCGCTGGCCGCGGCCCGGCGCGAACTGGCCGAGGAGGCCGATCTGCGTGCCGGGCGCTGGGATGTGCTGGTCGACTACCTGTCCAGCCCCGGCTTCAGTGACGAGGCGATCCGAGTGTTCCTGGCCCGTGACCTGTCCGAGGTGCCGGTGGCCGAGCGGCATCAGCGCACCGAGGAGGAGGCGGATTTCGTGGTGCACTGGGAGCCGCTCAGCGACGTGGTGGCTGCCGTCCTCGCCGGAGACCTGGCCAGCCCTACGCTGGCGCTGGCCTCCCTGGCCGCGCACACCGCCCGTCAAGCTG
>WRIF01000243.1 GCA_009782865.1 Promicromonosporaceae bacterium | reverse complement strand
TGGCTGTTCGCGGCAGATGAAGTGCAGGTGGTCGTTCTTGATCATCGCCACGGGCAGCAGGTGGGCCTCGGTGAGGATCTGAAAGCCGTTGCAGATGCCGAGCACGGGCATGCCGCCGCGGGCGGCGTCGGCCACCGAGTCCATGGCGGCGGCAAACCGCGAGATGGCGCCGGCGCGCAGGTAGTCGCCATAGGAGAAGCCGCCGGGGATCACTACGGCGTCGACGTCGTGCAGCGAGGCGTCGGCATGCCAGAGCGGAACCGGGGTGCCGCCGGCCAGGCGGACGGCGCGCTGGGCGTCGCGGTCGTCGAGCGTGCCGGGGAAGGTGATGACGCCGATGCGCGCGGAGGTCAGGGCGCTCATCAGCCCTGCTTGCCGTCGGCGGCGAACACGGCGACGACGTCCTCGATCACCGGGTTGGAGAGCATGGTCTCGGCGGCCTGCCGCGCGGCGGCAAGGTGCTCGGCGGTGACGTCGCCGTCGACGGTGAGTTCAAAGCGCTTGCCCTGGCGGACGGCTCCGAACTGGGTGAAGCCGAGGCGGGGCAGCGCGCCGACCACGGCCTTGCCCTGCGGGTCCAGAATCTCGGGCTTGGGCATTACCTCAACAACAACGGTTCCCACGGCGGGCTCCTTCTTGACGACTAGGGGGCGCGGCCCCAAGTTTACGCGGCGCCCGTCAGGGCCTGGTAGGCCTCGGCGTACCGCGCGCGGGTTTTCTGCACGACGGCGTCGGGCAGCGGTGGCGGGGGGAGGTCGCTGGCCGGGTCCCAGCCGGAGGCGGGGCTGGCCAGCCAGTCGCGGACGTACTGCTTGTCGAAACTGGGCTGCCCGCGGCCAGGAAGCCACTCGTCCAGCGGCCAGAAGCGCGAGGAGTCGGGGGTGAGCACCTCGTCCCCGAGCGTGATCTCACCGGTGTGCCGGTCCCTGCCGAACTCGAACTTGGTGTCGGCCAGGATCAGGCCGCGGGCGCGCGCCACGGCCTCGGCCCGCTGGTAGATGGCGATGGTCAGGCGGCGCAGTTCGGCGGCGGCCTCGGCCCCGATCATGTCCACCACGGCCTCGAAGGAGACGTTTTCGTCGTGCTCACCGAGTTCGGCCTTGCGGGCGGGGGTGAAGATCGGTTCGGGCAGGCGTGACCCCTCGGTGAGGCCGGGGGGCAGTGGGATGCCGGTGACCTCGCCGGTGGCGCGGTATTCGGCCAGGCCCGAGCCGGTGAGGTACCCGCGGGCCACGCATTCCACCGGGAACATGTCCAGGCGCTTGCAGACCATCGCCCGCGGGTCGACCTGCCCGTAGCCGGCGAGGCGGTGGACCGGAACCAGGTCTTCCAGCTGGTCGAACCACCAGTTGGACAGGCTGGTGAGGATGGCCCCCTTGCCGACAATGGCCGGTTCCAGGATGCGGTCGAAGGCGGAGATGCGGTCGGAGGCGACGATCATGACCACGTCGTCGTCGCCGTCGGTCGGCTCGTAGAGGTCGCGAACCTTTCCGCTGTAGACGTGCCGCCAGCCGGGGTATGCGGGGGAGGACATCAGCAGGCGATCTCCCCCCGCTCGGCCTTGCCGGCGATGTCGGAGCGGTAGTGCGAGCCGGGCAGGTCGACGAGCGCGATCGCCTGGTAGGCGCGGCGGCGGGCCTCGGCGAGGGTGTCGCCCTCGCCCACGACGGACAGGACGCGGCCGCCGGCGGACAGCAACGCCTCCCCCTCGACCCGCGCGCCGGCCAGCAAGACATGCACCCCGGGCGTGGTGGCGGCGCGGGCCACCCCGCGCAGCGGGTCACCAAGGCGAGGGGTCTGCGGGTAGTGCTCGGCGGCAAGGACCACGTTGACCGCGTACCTGGGGTGCCACTCGAGCGGCGGCAGGCTGGCGAGCGTCCCGGTGGCGGCGGCCAACAGCACGGTCGACAGCGGCGTGGCCAGGAGCGGGAGCACCACCTGGGTCTCGGGGTCCCCAAAGCGGGCGTTGAACTCGACCACCCGCGGGCCGCGCGAGGTCATCGCCAGGCCGACGTAGAGCACCCCGACATACGGGGTGCCGCGGCGGGCCATCTCCGCGAGCACCGGCCGGGCCACCTGGGAGACCACCTGTGCGGACAGGTCGGCGGGCGCCCAGTCGAGGGGGCTGTAGGCGCCCATCCCCCCGGTGTTTGGGCCTTCGTCGTGGTCGAGGGCGCGCTTGAAGTCCTGCGCGGCCTGCAGCGGGACCGCATCCTGGCCGTCGCAGATCACAAACAGGGAGACCTCCGGGCCGTCGAGGAAGTCCTCGACCACCACCTGCCCACCGCCCGCCAGGCAGGCGGCCCCGTGGGCGAGGGCGGCCTCGCGATCCGTGGTGACCAACACCCCCTTGCCCGCGGCCAGGCCATCGTCCTTGACCACGAAGGGGGCGCCAAACTCGTCGAGGGCGGCGGCCACCTGCTCGGGGGTGGTGGCGACGCGGGCGGCGGCGGTGGGCACGCCCGCCGCGGCCATCACCTCCTTGGCGAACGCCTTGGAGCCCTCGAGGCGGGCAGCCGCCGCCGTCGGGCCGAAGACCGGAATCTTGGCGTCCTGCAACGCATCGGCGACCCCGGCCACGAGGGGGGCCTCCGGACCGATCACCACCAGGTCGGCCGCCGCCTCCCGAGCCAGCGCCACGACGGCGCCCGGGTCGCAGGGGTCAAGGTCTGGGTGCAGCGTGGCGCCGGAGGCGGCCATGCCAGGGTTGCCGCCCGCGGCGTGAATCTCGTGCGGGGATCCCTTTTCACGGGCGAGGGCGCGCACTATCGCGTGCTCGCGGCCCCCACCGCCTACCACCAGTATCTTCACGAGGCCCAATTCTAGGGCTCCGCGGCGCGTTCACCGGACCCTTTGGGACGCTCCACTGTCCGTTTCTGTCCCCCAGGCGGCCCCGCCGGGCGGGCGGAGGCCTAGCGCGCGTGGATCAGCGGATGAACCTCGATGATCTGGTCGCGGGCGGGCCCCACCCCGATGGCCGAAATGCGGCAGCCGGAAATCGACTCCAAGTAGGCGACGTAGGCCCGGGCGTTCTCGGGCAGGTCGGCCAGCGAGCGGCAGGTGGAAATGTCTTGGCTCCAGCCGGGGAGTTCCTCGTAGATGGGCTTGGCGTGGTTGAAGTCGGTCTGGTTGTCCGGCATCTCGTCGAACCGCACCCCGTCCACCTCGTAGGCCACGCAGACCGGAATCTTTTCCAGGCCGGTCAGGACGTCCAGCTTGGTGAGCACGATGTCGGTCAGGCCGTTGACGCGGGAGGAGAAGCGGGCGATCACCGAGTCATACCAGCCGCAGCGGCGCGGCCGTCCCGTGGTCACCCCGAACTCGCCGCCAGCCTGCTGGAGGTAGGTGCCCATCTCATCGAACAGTTCGGTGGGGAATGGCCCCTCGCCCACCCGCGTGGTGTAGGCCTTGATGACGCCGATCACCGAATCGATCCGGGTGGGGCCGACGCCGGAGCCGGTGCAGGCGCCGCCGGCCGTCGCGGACGAGGACGTCACGAAGGGGTACGTCCCGTGGTCGATGTCGAGCATGGTCGCCTGCCCGGCCTCAAAGAGCACCGTCTTGCCCGCGTCGAGCGCCTCGTTGAGCACGCGCGAGGTGTCTGCGACGTACGGGCGCAACCGCTCGGCAAAGCCCAACAGTTCGGCGGTTACCGCGTCGACATCGACCGCGCGCCGGTTGTAGACCTTGGCGAGCAGGTGATTCTTCTGGTCTAGCGATCCCTCCACCTTGGCCCGCA
>WRIF01000242.1 GCA_009782865.1 Promicromonosporaceae bacterium | reverse complement strand
ACGGCGGGCTGGCCTAGGAGCAGGGCGGGGCCGACGAGCGGGTCGGCGGCCTCCAGCGGCAGGTGGCCCGCCGAGGCCTGCCAGGGGAGGGCCAAGGGGTCCGCCAGCAGGGCGCGCCAGCCGGCGGGGCCGTCGCGCAGGGTCGGGTCGGTCAGGTTGCGCAGCCACCGCCACCAGAAGGGGGCGCCGACGGCCAGGGTCGGCAAGAGGACCAATGGCAGGCGCAGGCGCGCGGAGGAGACCCCCATGCCGACGATGACGGCCAGGACGGCGACCGGCGCCAGGAGGGGCGCCCCCGCCACCGCGACGGCCAACAACAGGCCGGTGGCCGCCGTGGCGGTGAGGCTACCCCGCGCGGGCCGCTCGTCCGGCTGATCGGTGGCGTGGCTGCCGGTGGCGCGCATCCAGGCCAAGGCCACCCAGGGCAGCGTGCAGTGGGCGATGACGGCGCCGAGCCGGCCGGTGCCAAGGGCCAGCAGGAAGGAGGGCAGCGCCGCCCAGGTCAGCGCCGCCAGGGCGCGGGCCCAGTT
The DNA here is from genome assembly GCA_009782865.1 of Promicromonosporaceae bacterium. GTDB lineage: Bacteria > Actinomycetota > Actinomycetes > Actinomycetales > Cellulomonadaceae > Xylanimonas. Next base: position 3,211 of record WRIF01000242.1, on the reverse strand, counting down.
GACGCGGGTGAGGGCACCGGCGGCGAACCAGGCGGCCAGGGCGGCCAGGGGAACTGCCAGGAGCAGGAGGAGGTTGACGGCGGCCTGCAGTAAGCCGCCGGCCAGGGCGGTGGGAACGAGCAACACCAGGGCCAATGGATCGGCCGGGGCGGCCGAGCCCAGGGCGCCCAGGTTCCACCCGGAGGTGGCGGCCTGCCAGACGTCGGCCAGGCTGCCCGGGGCAGGCAGGAGCGCTCCCCCGACCACCCGTCCCCCGGCCAGCAGGGTGCCCAGCCAGGGGCCGAAGGCCGCCAGCGCGACGCCGGCCGCGCCCAGCAGGGTGAGGGTCAGCGCCATGCGGCGCGGTCCGGCCAGCAGGCGGCGTTCCTGCCGGTCAACGTCCGAGGGGCCAAAGCGGGTGCGGTTGGCCTCGCGACGGGCCAGCCGCAGGTCGCGCCGCTGGTCGTGGACCTGCCGCCAGGAGGCGAGCAGGGGGTTCAGGGTGCGGCGCGGCACCGTCGAGGTTCGTGCGAGGTTCCGCCGGGCCCGGGCCAGCGGCAGCAACCGCACCGCCCCCCGCAGCGCCGCAACGATCTCGCCGCGCGCCTGCCCGGTCTCCTTGAGGGCCAGCCGCCCCAGGGCCGACAGGGGCGCCCACAACACCATGGCCAGCCAGGCCAGCGGGAGCAGCCAACCCGAGCAATGCACCAGGCGGTGGTGCAGCTGGGCACGGCGCCTGGCCGTGTAGGACGCCTCCTCCCCGGGCGCCTCTCCGAACGCGACCGCCCGCGGGGGCGCTGCGGGTACGAGGGCGGTGGCCTCCGCTGGGCCGTCCTCCACCGGGCGGTGCTCCACGGGAGGGGGCGAGGCGGGCCTTGTCCCCCGCCTGCCCCGGGTGGCCAGGCCGAGCAGGGAGGCCTGCCCGTGCTTGATCAACGACTCGGGAACCACGATCACGCGGTGTCCGGCTCGCCAGGCGCGACGGCAAAGGTCGGTGCCGTCGCCGAAGGCCCCGAGCTCGGGGTCGGTGCCGCGCAGCTCCTGCCAGACCGCGGCGCGCACGAGCGCCCCGGCCAGGCCGACGGCGAGGACGTCGTCGCGGCCGTCGTGCTGGCCCTGGTCGATCTCGGTGTCATCGATGCCGGTCAGGCGGCGGCCGAGCGGCGAGACGGTGTGCCCCACCTCAATCAGCCAGCCCTCCTCCGCGAAGGGGTCCTTGGGGCGCCCCGCCGAGTCCAGGGTCCAGCGCCGCTGCTTGCAGCCGGCGATGGCCACGTTCTGCGAGTGTTCCACCCGGCGCAGCAGGCCGGCCAGGGCGTCCGGGGCGGGGGCGGAGTCGTCGTGGAGGAGCCAGAGCCAACCCGCGTCGTCGCTGGGGAGGCCGGCCTCGGCCAGCCCAACGGTGATCGCCTGCCCGAAGGTGCGGGCGCCAGGGGCCTCGATCACCTCGAAGGCTAAGCCGGCCGTCTCATCGGGTGGCAGGGCGTCCCGCCGCAACCTCTCACCGGCATTGACCAGCAGCACCCGGTGGGGTGGGACGGTCTGGGCGCGCAGGGCGGCGAGCGTCTGGGGGAGAAACGCGCTGGCGCCGCGGGTCACCAAGACGGCGGTGACCGGGTTTGGCGGAGTCGAGACGATCATGGCTAGCAGATCATCGCGCTCCGGTCGGGCGTTCGATGGGAGGCGCCTCGGCGCGCCTGCCGCTTGGCGTCGGTCAGGCGACGCGCTCGCGCTTCAGGCGGCGCCGTTCGCGCTCAGACATGCCGCCCCAGATGCCGAAGCGCTCGTCGTTGGCCAGCGCAAAGTCCAGGCATTCGGCGCGCACCTCGCACGAGGAGCACACCTTCTTGGCCTCGCGGGTGGAGCCGCCCTTCTCGGGGAAGAACGCCTCCGGGTCGGTCTGCGCGCACAGGGCACGGTCCTGCCAGAAGCCCTGCTGCTCGTCTTCGGCGGCGCCAAAGAGCGGCAGCACCGTCGCCAGCCGCTCGGTGGTCGGCGCGGCGTCGGCGCGCTCAGGACCTTCGTCCAATAGGTTCCACATACGGTTCCTCCCAGTAACTTTTACAAACCGCAATGGTGAAATTACACGCGTGTCTTTTGCCGATCGCAACCTGGACTGTGATAAAGCCCACTCCTGCGTCGCAGATTGTCGCTTGGTCCGCCCAAATGGCGGCTGCGGGCCCTCCCGACGCGGTCGCCGTCCGCGACTCCGCCAGGCGGCGGCGAGGGTAGGCTGGCCTCGATGAACACCCCCGAGCAGGCCGGAGCCGCGCCTGGAGAACCGGCCAACGCACCGGCCGCTGGGCAGAACCCAGGGCAAGACTCAGGGCAAGACCCAGGACAGAGGTCGGGGCCGAACCCAGGGCAGCACGCCGTGCAGAACACCGGGCAGGGCTCGGCGGAGGCCCCCGTCCCCCCGGCAGGGCCAGGCACCATCCTGGTGGCCGTCGTCGTCTATCACCCGGGTGAGGAACTGCGCCGGTTTGCCGACTCGCTGGCCTCAGCGACCTCCCGGCCCTACCACCTGGTCTTCGTCAACAACGGCGGCCCCTCCCCCGTGCTTGACTCCGTGGCCGCCGACCACTCGGCAACCGTGCTGCGACACCGGGAGGGCAACGTGGGGTATGGCCGGGCCGCCAACCTGGCGGCCCGCAGCCTGCCGGGCGACCCGGGACAAGGGCCGGCCTGGCTGGTGGTGGCCAATCCCGACATCGAATGGTCAGCGGGGTCGCTGGATCGCCTGATCGAGGCGGGTCAGGCCGACCCGACGGCAGGCTCACTCGGCCCGCGCCTGCGTAACGAAGACGGCTCCATCTACCCGTCAGCCCGCGCCCTGCCGCGGCTGGGCAGCGGGATCGGGCACGCCCTGTTCGCCCGCGCCTGGCCCGGCAACCCTTGGACGGCTCGCTACCAGCAAGGCAGGGCGGTGCTCGAGGCGAGCGCCCCGACGGCGGCCGGCTGGCTGTCCGGGGCGTGTCTGCTGTTGCGTCCGGCCGCCTTCGCCGAGGTGGACGGATTTGACGAGCGGTACTTCATGTTCTTCGAGGACGTCGACCTCGGCGACCGCCTGGGGCGGGCCGGCTGGCGCAACCTCTACGTGCCGAACGCGGAGGCCATTCACACGCAGGGCGTCTCCTGGCGCGCCGCCCCGGCGCGCATGATCCGCGCGCACCACGCCTCCGCCCGGCGGTACCTCCTCGACCGTCACCCGCCCTGGTACCAGGGGCCGCTG
>WRIF01000241.1 GCA_009782865.1 Promicromonosporaceae bacterium | reverse complement strand
GGCCATCGACATCGCGGGATTCCCCCCCGCCGAGTCAGACCAGCTGCGACGGGCCATGGGCTCCAAGCGTTCCCTGGAAAAGATGGAGGCCATGCGGGGGCGGTTCATGCAGGGCATGGCGGACAGGGGCGTCGACCCGGGGGCACGCGAGGAGATCTACGAGAAACTGCGCGGCTTCGCCGACTTTGGCTTCCCGGAAAGCCACGCCTATTCGTTCAGCTATCTGGTCTACGCCTCCAGCTGGCTGAAGGTTCACTATCCCGCCGAGTTCTATGCCGGTCTGCTCGCCGCCCAGCCGATGGGCTTCTACTCCCCCCAAACGCTGGTGGCCGACGCCAGGCGCCACGGCGTGACCGTGCTCACCCCCTGCATCAACGCCTCCACCCAGCTGACCTCTGTGCAGCCCCTGCCCGCAGACGCCCCGCTGCCACGGGCCCGCAACCTCCTTCCCCGTTCGCCTGCCCACCGGGTGCCCCCACCGCGCGGCGAGGGGGGGATGGGGCGCGAACTGTGGCCCGGACACCCCTTTGGCCCGGAGCCGAACTTCCGCCAGGCGGTTCGCCTTGGCCTCAGCGAGGTCCGTTCCATCGGCGCGGAACTGGCCGCGAGCATCGCCCAGGAGCGGGAGGCGGGCGGCCCCTACCGCGACCTGCATGACCTGGTGCGCCGGGTGGGGCTGACCACGTCACAGCTGGAAGCGCTGGCCACCGCCGGCGCCTTCGATTGCTTCGGGGGCAGCCGCCGCGAGGCGCTGTGGGCGGCCGGCGCCCTGGCCCAGGAGGGCCCGGACACCCTGGAGGAGGTGTCGGTAGGCGCGGCGGCCCCGCCGCTGCCGGAGATGACCGACGTGGAGGCGGCGGTGGCGGACTCGTGGGCCACCGGCATCGGCCCGGGCATTTCGCCGGTGGAGTTGGTGCGGGAAAACCTGAGTCGCAGTGGGGTGTTGCCCATCGCGGAGGCGGTGGCCCAGGCGGCGGGCCGGCGGGTGGCGGCGGCGGGCGTGGTCACCCACCGGCAGCGGCCCCCCACCGCGGCGGGTGTCACCTTCATCTCCCTTGAGGACGAGACCGGGCTGCTGAACGTGGTCTGCTCGGCCGGGCTGTGGCAGCGGCACCGGCAGGTGGCGCGCAACTCCGCGGCCTTGGTGGTGCGAGGGCACATAGAACGGGGGGATGGCTCCACCAATTTCATCGCCGAACACCTGGCGCCACTGTCCCTGCCGGTGAGCAACAAGTCCCGCGACTGGCAATAGCCGCCCCTGTCGCCTCTAGCCGGCCAGGTCGGCCGCCAGCTGCAGAAACTCCTCCTCGACCTCTGCAAACGGCGCGACGGCAAAGTCTGGCGTCGATTGCAGGGTGACGCTGCGTCCCAGGGTGTTCTTGGCCTTCAGCACCGGAAACTCGGCGGCGAGCATGTCATCGTCGATCTCCGTGACCTGCGCCAGCTCCTCGGGGGTGAGGGGCGAGCCGAGGTACAGCTCGTAGATCACGTCCTGCAGCCGCTCCTCCAGCGCCAGGTAGTCGGCCATGACTGCCTTGAGGGGGCGCGGCACATCGGAGAGGTAGGCCTCGGAGCCATCGTGCATCAGGCAGGCCAGCTGTACGCGCCGCGAGTAGCCGCGCGCGGCCGCCTCGCGGGCGCAGTTGAGCGAGTGCTGCCCAACGGAGTAGAAGTGCACCAGGTGCCCATTTCCGCGGCAAAGCAGCGACAGGGAGTGGGCGATGTCCGTGAGGTTAATTTGCTCGGGGTTGGGGGACAGCGGCGCAAAGCTGATGCCGGTGTAGGTAGTGATAGTGGTCATTTGAGTGAGTCTGCCACAGGCTCCCGCCGACCGGCCGCGCGCGCCGCGCCGGGCGGCCTGTGCAAGCACGCAAGGTCACCGTGCCTGACGGTGGCGCGTGGGAAGATTTATCCCATGCCAGCCGCCGTTGCCAACCAGGACTTTACCCACCTGCACGTGCACACCGAGTACTCGATGCTGGACGGGGCCTCGCTCCTGGACGGGCTGTTCCAGCGGGTCTCCGACCTGGGAATGTCCGCCATCGCGATGACGGATCACGGCAATCTTCACGGCGCCTACGACTTCTACTCCAAGGCCGGCAGGTACGGGGTCAAGCCGATCATCGGCATCGAGGCCTACCTCGCGCCGGGCACCGCCCGCGGCGACCGGGTGCGCGTCAAGTGGGGCAGCGGCTCGACGGAGGAAGAGGGCGGCGACGACGTTTCCGGCGGCGGTGCGTTCACCCACATGACCATGTGGGCCGAAAACCAGGAGGGCCTCCACAACCTGTTCCGCCTTTCCACCCGCAGCTTCACCGAGGGCTACTTCTACAAGCCCCGCATGGACAAGGACCTGCTCACCCAGTACGCCAAGGGGCTGATTGTCTCCACCGGCTGCCCCTCGGGCGCCGTGCAGACCCGCCTGCGCCTCGGGCAGTATGAGGAGGCGCGGCGCGAGGCCGCCGAGCTGCAGGACATCTTCGGCAAGGAGAACGTCTACCTCGAACTGATGGATCACGGCCTGGACATCGAGACCCGGGTCCGCGCAGACCTGCTGCGCCTGGGCCGAGAGCTGAACCTCAAGCCACTGGCCACCAACGACTCGCACTACAACCACCCTGAGGATGCCGCCGCCCAGGAGGCACTGCTCTGCGTCAACTCCGGGTCCCGCCTCAATGAGCCCACCTACGAGCAAGGGGGAAAGCGCTTCGCCTTCCAGGGCACGGGCTACTACATCAAGTCGCCGGCGGAGATGTACGCCCTCTGGGAGCAGTACGACCTGGCCGAGGCGTGCAGCAACACCCTGGAGATCGCCGAGCGCTGCCACGTCACCTTCGAGGAGTCGACCGGGGGCTACATGGCCCGCGCCGACATCCCCGCCGGCGAGACCGAGGAGAGCTGGTTCCGCAAGGAGGTGTGGCGCGGAATCGCGGAGCGCTACCCCGGAGCGGCGCTCACCCAGGAGGTCAAGGAGCGCGTCGAGATGGAGTTGGGCGTGGTCGCCCAGAAGGGATACTGCGGCTACTACCTGGTGGTCGCAGACTTCATTCAGTGGTCGAAGAAGCAGGGCATCCGCGTCGGCCCTGGGCGCGGCTCCGGTGCCGGCTCGATCACCGCCTACGCCCTGCACATCACCGACCTGTGTCCCCTCGAACACGGCCTCCTCTTCGAACGGTTCCTCAACCCCGAGCGCCCCTCGATGCCCGACTTCGACATCGACTTCGATGACCATCGCCGCGGCGAGGTGATCGAGTACGTCAAGGCGAAGTACGGCGCCGAGCGCGTCGCCATGATCGCCACCTTCGGGCGCATCAAGGCGAAGGCCGCCATCAAGGACGCCGCCCGCATCCTCGACCACCCCTTCGGCATGGGCGACCGCATCACCAAGGCCCTCCCGCAAAACCTGAAGTTCAAGCTGCCCCACATCTTTGACACCAAGTCCCCCCTCTACGCCGAGGGGGCGGAGTTCCGCGCCATGTACGAGGCGGAGCCCGATGTCAAGAAGATCTACGAGACGGCCCTCGGCCTGGAGGGACAGATCCGCCAGACCGGCGTCCACGCCGCCGGGGTCATCATGTCCTCCGATCCGCTCATCGACGTCGTGCCCCTGATGGATCCCAAGGGCGATGGACAGCTGATCACCCAGTTTGAGTACCCCACCTGCGAGTCCCTTGGCCTGGTCAAGATGGACTTCCTCGGCCTGTCAAACCTCTCGACCCTCGACAATGCGGTCGAGAACATCCTGAACAA
>WRIF01000240.1 GCA_009782865.1 Promicromonosporaceae bacterium | reverse complement strand
AGGACAGCCTCACGCACCAGGTCGCCGGCCGGTCCCGGCCCGATGTACAGGGTCGGCGTGCCACAGGCGGCGGCGGCAAACACCTTGGTGGGGGTGAAGTAGTTGTAGGCGATGTTCGGCCGCATGGTGCACAGGGCCACGGTCGCCCCTCGCTGCCAGGCGGCGGCCTCGGCCGGAGGCACCAGTGGCAGTTGGAGGATCGAGGCCCCGCCATCGGGCAGCTTCTCGGCCAGGGAACGGATCAGCCCCGCATCGGTGCCTTGACCGAGGAACACCAGCCGGGCGGTGGGAACCCGCCGCAGCACGTCCCCCCAGGCGCGGGCCAGGATATCGGCCCCCTGCCACTCCGAGGTGGTTCCGGCGTACACGGCATACGGCCCGGCCGGGGCATGCTCGGCCGGGGGGCCTTCTGCGGTGAACGTGTCGGTGTCGACGCCATTGGGCACCACCCGAACTCGCCGGGGGTCGAGGCGGTGCAGGGTGGAGGCGCGCGCGGCTAGCGTGGGGGTGGGGAAGATCACGGCCCTGGCTCCCCGCAGGGTGAGGCGCTCGCACGCCCGCACCACGGCCTTGACCATCCGGGGGGCGGCGGTCGAGGCGGTGCCGTCGGACCACAGGTCGGGCACGTAGGCGACATACGGCAGGCGGCGCAGCGCGCATACGAGGCGCGTGACCACCCCGGTGGTGGGGGGAGGCTCGACGACGACGACGCCGGGCCGACGGGTGGTCAGCAGCCGGAAGAATAGCGGCAGGTCGAAGCTGGCGTATGAGGCATCCCCCCGCACGTAGTCGCCCGCGTCACGCCGCACCGGGAACCGGCGCACCCGCGCCGGCGTGGCGGCGTCCTGCTGGGCGGCCAGGGCGGTGAGGGAGCGGGGAGCCGTCGTCGTCAACACGTCTACCTCTGCGCCCGCCTCCACCAGGGCGTCGACCAGCGCACCCAGGCGGAACGCGGCGGCCGCCGCCTCCGGCCGATAGATGCGCGTGGCGAGGGCTACGCGGGGTCGAGAGGACACACCCCAAGGGTACCCGTCCATCGACGGCGTCCGGAGTCGGTAGACTGCGGCCGGAACACGATGAGCAGGCGGTGAGTTGGCGCCAAGGAGATGGATGATGAAGCAGTTGGAGAACCGCCCACGGTTGTACGTTCGGGATCTCAAGAAGTGGACTAAGGCAGTCGAGGCCGAGCGAGCCATCACCGATGACCTCTATGTGGCGGCGATCGAAGACGGAATCATTCTCCCTCTGCGTTTCCTAGAAGACGGGCCAGAGTATGAACGGCGGATGGCCGGAGGCCTGGTCGATGCCGGTGGCAACTTTGTGGCCGGACACGAGGTGACGCCCCCACCTCAGACGCACGCCCAATCGATCACCACCGCCTATCCGCTGCCCGAGCAGATAGTGCAGATTGACGAGACGGTGATTTTTGGCGGAGGGCGCGACGACGGCAGGTTTGGCCACTTCATTACCGAGCAGCTCAGCCGGCTCTGGTACGCGGTGCAGCACGCCGACCAGAACCTGCGGGTGGCCTTCCCCAGTGCCGGGCGTCCCGAGCGCTCGTCTCGCCTCGCACAATGGCTGACCATGATGGGCCTGCCGCCCGAGCGGATCATTTGGGTAGACGAGGCTACCCAGTTCACCAGGGTTATCGTGCCTGAGCAGTGCGTGTATCTGTATGGCGGCATCGCTCACCTGGAAGGCATGCGTCTCATCTACGATGCGATCCGCGCCGCTGTCGAACCCGCTCAGGTGGAGAAGGTCTACCTGACCCGCAGTGACATGCCGCAACCGCTGCAGATGCGCGAGATCAACGAGTCCTGGCTTGAGGATTTCTTCACGGCGCGGGGATACACGGTGGTGGCACCCGAAACGCTGTCTCCCGACGAGACCGTGGCGCTGCTGGCAGGAGCCAAGGAGGTGGCCTGCACCTTGGGGACCGTATCGCACCTGCTGGCCTTCGCGCCGCAGGGAGTAAAGGCAACCGTCATCCCGCGGCATTCCGTCTTGAATCGATTCGCCGAAATCCAGTTTCCGATCTGTGCGCTCCGGGAGGCGAACTGGAGCGTGGTGGACTGCGGCCTAGAACTTATGCCCTGCACCCACCGTTCCGGAGTGCTCTATTACGCTAACACCCCTCAGTGGGCCGACTACGCCGAGGCCGAGTGGCGCGCGGAGGTGCCTGCCCGCCCAGCTGAGGCCGATGTGCTCGCCTACCTGCATGCCTGGCTGGAGATGGTCGCAGAGATTCCCGCCGACGAGTACGAGCGCTGGACGATGACCCAGTTGCCGTATTGGACGTTGGGCGACTTCGCGCTTCGCCTCGCCGAAGTGCTGGAGGCTCCGCAGGTTCCGGAGGCGGCACGGCCGGCCTTTGAGGATCACTTTGGGGATGCCCGAATCCTGCGGAGGTTCGATGTTGGTGGCAGCCGCCTGGGGGACCCTGCGGCCGCCCGCACGGCTAGCCACTGGATGGGCTACGGCATGGCGCTGGCCAATCGGAAGTGTGAGAAGGCGGAAGAAGAGCTGGACAGGGTTCGAAGGTCAGTCTCCCTGCGCCTGGGGCACGTGTTGATTGCCCCGATTCGCCTGCCACTGCTCGCACTGCGCCTACTGACCCGGCGGCGACGCTGAGGCAGGCCCGGCACCTGGGTGGACTCGGCGTCTAGGTGGCCGACGAGTCCCCGGTGATGAGGGCGAAGATATCCTGGGCCGAGCCGGCGGTGCCGTCGAGGCGCAGTCCTGGACAGTTGTAGGAGGCGGGAGAGAACCCGTAGGGAGCGGTGAGCCCGATGAATCCCACCCCCACCTCCGCAGCGCCGCGTGCATCGTGATCCGAGTCGCCCACCAGCACCGCCCGCTGCGCCTTGACCGAGAGGGAGGACAACACCAACCGGAGCAGATCGTCCTTGCCAAGGGTGTCCCGCGCGTCCACGCCGGCGATCAGATCGAAGTCGGCGGCCATGCCCTGTTCACGCAGGATTGTCTTGGCCAGGTCGTCCCGCTTGAGGGTCGCTACCGCCGTCGCATAGCCAGCACGCCGCAGGCGGCCAAGCAGGTCGCGTGTTCCGGGGTACTCGTGGAGCAGCCTGACCCCGCTCCGGGCGTATTCCTGTCGGTAGACCTCCACGGCCTGAGCCGCCGTTGCGGCATCGAGAGAAAAGGCGTTGATCAGGTTGGCTAGAAGCGGTCCGCCGATTAGGGAGCGGGCCGCCGCTGTGGTTAGGCGGGGACGGCCCAGGTGGTCGGCGACGACGTTGAAGCAGTGGACGATGCCCGGGGAGGTGTCTAGCAGGGTGCCGTCCAGATCGAAGATGACCAGTTCGTACCTGCCGGTTGAGGTACCTGGAGACATCGCGTTCCCCTCCATTACTCCACGCCGGTTTCGGGGTCGATGCCGGCGGCGATGCGCTCTGCGATCACCTGGCGAACCGCAGCCAGGTCCTTCGGGGTGTCTACAGAGATTGAGCCAGCCGAGACGTTGGCAACCTGGAATGAGTGCCCGTGTTCCAGGAACCGCAGTTGGTCGATTGCCTCGATGCGCTCCAGCGGCCCCATGGGTGTTGAGGTGTAGAAATCGAGCGCGCGTCGGTTGAAGCCTTCGATGCCCACGTATTTCTGATAGCGGTAATCAAGGGAGGCGTGCGGCAAAGGAACTGGGGCGCGCGACTGAAACAGGCAGCGGCCACTGGCGGTCGCCACCACCTTGATGTTGGTGGGATCGACAATCCCCACGGCATCTGCAGAATCGGT
>WRIF01000239.1 GCA_009782865.1 Promicromonosporaceae bacterium | reverse complement strand
GAGAATGGCAACAGGTGGCGGTAGATGGTGAATCTGGCCATCACATCCCGGCCAGGACGCATCGCCACCACCACAGCCTGGATGGCCAGTGGGTAGGCCACATACAACCATGGCCGGTCAAACAGGGATGCCAGCCACCAACCGCCAACGACGGTCGCTTCGACAGCCAGCCAGTACCGCAGGAGCAACTCCATGCCGCATCCAATAGTCTTCATCTTGATAACCCCTTTCGGGTGATCGGGAGGGCGGCGTTCGCATCGGTTCCTACGCCAATTGCGCGGACGCCGACCCTCTGCTGCTGGTCAGTTGGACTTCGGCTCGGCCACAGGGACCAGCCGCTCGACGGTGATGGAATAGGTGAGCCGGCCCCCGTCGGGGGTGTAAGGCATGACGTACTCACGCCCCTCGGCGCGATAGAGGACGCCCAACTCATCGGCTGGCGCGGGATGATCACGTGCACACTGGCGCTCTTATCGACGCGCAGCGTGCCGTCTCGGCCCTGCACGCGAAGCAACGTACCGGTCGCGTGGGTCACCTCACCCTGTGGCGAGGCCTTGTCCCGCTGACGAGGCGCCTCGCCCGTGCCCATGACGTGCACGGGCCACTCGGCTGCGGTAGTGACGATGGGGAACTGGGTTCCCTGTTGAGTTTTTCGGGTGTTCATCAGTGTTCCTTCTTGGTTGGCGGCACGCCTCGGGCGCACCGTAGTTGTTGATACATCGGCCCGTTGCGGGAATCTCCCATCCTCGATCTGACGACACCTCCAAGTGACCGATGGTTCAGACTGTACAGCAGGCTCCCTCCTCGCGCAAGCGCCATCGGTCACTTGGCTTACTCGGGCTTGATTGCCCCCGCTTGAAGCGGTAGCCTCAGCGGATGCTCTACACACAACGCGAGACGGCGGCCAAGCTAGGGGTCGCGAAAGTCGATGCCAGTGAGCTTGGCGCTTCGGGACTACTGGGGCCAGTCCAACTGGTCGGACACACGACCGCCTACAACAGCACCGTGATTGACGCTCTCGCAGCGCGCGAGTACGTCGAGCCTGGCCACCCAGCGGCTTACGTCGTCCGTGTGCGCGCGAAGGAGAAGCCGAACGACCAGCGCGCCTTCATGGGATACGCCACCTCGTACGGCACAAGGAATGATGAGAAGACCCGGCGGGATGCGCTGCGCTGCTGGTGGCCCGTTCGCGACCCGGGGCAGTACGACGACCACCTGCTGGTTGCCTCGCTCGCGGGGTTCGTCGTCGCCGTCTACCGAATTACCGGCTTCAAACCCCACCCCATCGACACTCGCATCGCCTTTGAGGTTCAGGAGATACCTCGCCACGACAAGAAGCACCCGGACACCATCGACGCGGCCTGGTTCGACAACCATCGGGTCGAACGCTGGCGCGGCGCACTGTCTGGCCCCTACGTCGCGGGCAACAATCCAGGTGCCAAGCAATAGCCCATCACCACTGCCTCACCGCACCCTTTTGCGGTCACACGAGCCGGGTCGGCGTGTTGACCGCCTTTGGATGCCGCGTGCAAACCGGCCTCACCAAGTCCCACAGTGGGACGCCGAGCGCGTGAGCCATGCCGTGCAGGGTGCCGATCTTGGCTGACACCCGTCCGGCCTCGATCTGGATAACCGCGCGCCGAGAGATGCCCGAGGCCTCGGCCAAACGCTCAATAGACCAGTCGCGTTCGTGACGAAGGCGGGCCACCTCGATACCGAGCGCGCGCAGGTCGGGGACAGGAGCAGGCACGCGCCAACGCTTGCGTAGTTACGTTTGCAGCACAGTAATCTAGAGTTTCCTACCGGGGTATCATCGCGCCAGTGACGCGCTCCGGCTTGGCCTGACGACCCAACCGACTCGGGGAGCATTCACGCCCTGATTCCGCCTCCGTGAAGGACCGCCATGCCCCGCAAGTCCGTGGTCGTTGCCACCGTGATCACTGGCGCGCTGGCCGTATCGGGCGTCGTCGGCTTCGCGCTGTAATCGGCCCACGAGTCAACTCTGGCCGAGCGCAGAGCCAACACCGAGGCCACCAACTCAGCCCACGCGGCCCAGGATGCTGTGACGACCGCCCAGGCCGACCTTGCCGACACGATCATGGACGCCACGGCCATCGGCCAAGTAGACGACCCCGAAACGCTCACCGCATTCGATGAAGCCCTAACCCACGCCGAACTCGTCTCCGGTCTGATCCTTGATGACTTCTCGACTCGGGCCGAAGCCCTGACCGCGACGAACCAGGCGGCAGGCCTGCTTGCGGAGGTGTTCGACGCGAAGTCTGCACTTCTGACCGCACAGGCCGATCTGGCCGACTCCCACGCCGCCCACCTAACAGCAATGGCCGCCACCGAGGCACAAGCAGCGCTGGAAGCGGCCCAGGCCGAACTCGACACAGCCACCGAGGCCGGGCACTCCGCGCTAGACGGCTCGGCAGATCGCACCCTTGACGACGAAGCCCGGGCGACGCTGGCCGATCACCTCGGCCAAGACCTACCCACCAGCACCAACGACGACGAGTAACCCACCCCCACACCAACCCGAACCCATCCGAAAGCCAACCATGCACAAGCGAACTGGACATCTACTACTCGCAGGCGCGACCGCGCTCACCCTGGGAGTCGGCGCCGCCATCGGCGTCGGGGTCGGCATGGCCACCGCGCAACCGATCACCGTCGCCGCCGTGGACCTTCCCACCTGGACCGCTCCCGAACTACCCCCCAATCCAGGAACGCGAAGTTGTAGACCATTCCGAGCAGATCGCAGACTTGAACGCACAGCGCGAAGCCATCGAGGCCGCAACCGCCGACGTGGAGGCAGCCGTCGAAGCGTGGGAAACCGAGCAGGCTCGGATCGCGGAAGAAGCGGCTGCGGCTCAGGTAACTCAGGGAACCGGTCAGGGTTCGGGAGCGGGCCAGCAGGGGACAGGAGTGGGCAGCGGATCAGGCGGCGGGAACCAAGGAGGTTCCGGCAGCGCAGGTGGTACATCGGGCGGTGGTCAGGTATCAGGTTCCGGATGTGGCGCTGACCACCTAAACCGCGGTGACAGCGCGCACCAGAACGCGGTATGCGTTCGGCGGCGCGGAGCAGGTTCCTACGCCACGGGCTTGATCCCCAATGTGCGGTGCGTCATACCCCCACCAGCACAACCGGCACTGCCATCATGTGCGGGCGTTGGCGAACGTTACATCCCTGGACATGGGTGCCGGACCTTCGTAGTCGTCACGGGAACCGGACCGGACGGCAGCAAGCCAACTCCTCCTCCGGAAGGTTGTCCTCCCGGCTCCGCCTGGATCGAGCCGTGCCCTGAGTGCGCCGGTTCCACGCATCCAGCGAACTCATATCGATGACCAGCCTAGTAGACTCGTCACCAGCAACAACTGAAGACGAAGCATGATCCCTGCTGGAACCACTCGGCAGTTCCCTCCCCGCGCGTAACCATAAGGAGAGCCATGAGCAACGAGCATCAAGTACCCGAACTCGATAACAACCCCCTGCAATACTCCTCCCTGGCCAACACCATGCTCGTGAGCATAAACGTGGAAGCGATAGACGACCGCGCAAGCGCGTTGGCCCACCAGTCCGACGCACAACTCGCAGAGCGGGTCAAGATGTGGTGGGGAACAGGTGAGACCATCAAGAGAGACCGGGACGTGCGGTACCTCGTAGCAGTCCTCACCGGTGTCAAGCCAAAGCTTGTCATTGGCAAATGGCGCACCGCCACACCGGCGGAGTGGGACGCTGGTGAGGGGGAAGTGAAATTGGTTGA
>WRIF01000238.1 GCA_009782865.1 Promicromonosporaceae bacterium | reverse complement strand
CCAGTATTTTTTGCCCAGCCACGCGCACAGCACGATGGCCGCGTTGCCCAGCACGATCAGGGGGATCATCTGCGGCACGGCCTGCAGGATGGGCATGGGCGCGATCAAAATGGCGAACACCTGCGACAGCAGGGCAATGGCGAGGCCGCCTGCCAGGCCCACCAGCAGGGCGGCCAGGAAGGCGGCGGCCTGGGCGGCCAGGCCCATCTCGCGCACCATGAACAGGCGCAGCAGGTTGGCGGCCATGCCGATGGCGGCGGCCCCGAGGGCCATCCGCCACGGAGAGTTGAACATCAGCGCAAAGCCGAGCACGCCCACAAAGGAGGCGACGGTTAGCAGGGTCCACAGGAGGAAGGGGTCCAGGATGGTCGGCTCGGCGGGGTCGGGCTGCAGGCCCACCACGGTGGAGACCGCCCACAGGGACAGGGCCGCGCTCGCCAGGACCATCAGGGCGTAGGTGAGGCGCGAGATCCCGGCGGATAGGTCCAGCCTGGCCAGGTCGAGGGCCCCGGTCACCAAGGGAAAGCCCGGCACCAGGAAGAGTACGGCGGAGACGTAGCCGGCGTCGTGATGCGGCTCTAGGGAGGCCATCGCGGACAGGGAGGCGATGAAGCCGAGGTAGAGCAGGCAGGCGGCCGCGGAGGCCAGCATGGTCACCCCAAACTGGTTGACCCCGCGGTGGATCAGGGAGCGGCGCAGCAGCTGGCCGAGCGAGGCCGCCACTATGACGCCCAGAATCTCCAGCCAGCCACCGTTGTTCAAGAAGGCGAAGGCGCCGCAGGCGAAGCCGGCGAACAGCGCGTTGGCCCAGGTTGGGTACAGGGGCGGCTTGGTGGAGATGCGTTCGAGCTCCAGCTCGATCTCGTCGATGTCGGCGCGCTCCGGCAGGTCGCCTAGGTAGTTCTCCAGTTCGGCCAGGCGGTCGGCGTTGATGCCCACGGTTCGCACCTCGGACACCTCGGTACGGAAGATCTCGTCGCGCACCGAGGTGGTGGTGATCTCCGTGAGGGCGACATGCGCCTTCACCTCGTCGAGGCCAAGGGCATCGCCAACGCGCCCCATATGCGACTTCACGCGGTACGAGCCATGCCCGGCGGCGAGCGTCAGGCGTCCCACCCGCTGCACCGTGCCCGACTGGCGAATCAGGGCCACCGGCTCCAGGTCAACCTCGTCGATGAGGTGCAGGTCTAGGTCTGGCAGGGGCACATCGGAGCTCACGGCCACCAGTGTCGCCCCATCTATTCTTGGCCGCCGGGATTGCGCGCGTCTTGCCGCCTAGCCAGGCGCCTCAAAGCCCTACGGCGCCGCGCAGGCAGGCCCACCCGCCGGCGCGCGGCCCTCCCGGGAGGGATACCGTGGGAGGGTGCGCGGACCGACCCTGACCACCTGCCTCCATCCGGCCCTGGTGTTCAACCCGTCCAAGGCCGGGGCGGACCGGGCGCTCAAGGCCGCACAGCGGGAATGTGAGCGCTTGGGCATGGCGCCCCCGGCGCTGTACGAGACGACGGTCGAGCACCCCGGCGGCCCGCAGGCCAGGCAGGCCCTCCGGGAGGGGGCGGACCTGATCATCGCCGCCGGGGGCGACGGCACCGTGCGCCAAGTGGCCTCGGCGCTGGCCGGCGCGAAGGTTCCCCTGGGGGTGGTGCCGCTGGGCACCGGCAACCTGTTTGCCCGCAACCTCGATCTGCCGCTAGCCAACCTGCAGGCCGCCCTGCGGGTTGCCCTCGACGGAAGGGTGCGTCCGGTAGATGTCGGGCGGCTGCGCGTGCTGGAGCCCGAGTTAGGCCTGGATGGCCGGCCGCGGTCCCGTTCGGCGCGGCGGGGCGAGGAGCACGTGTTCCTGGTGATTGCCGGGGTGGGCTTCGATGCCTCGATGATCGCCGCCACCGACGCCCGCCTCAAGCGCCGCCTCGGCTGGGCGGCCTACTTCATCGCCGGCCTGCCGCGGCTGCTTCACCCACGCATTCGCGTGACGACCTGGCTCGACGACGGCCCCGCCCAGACCGGTGACGTCCGCACCCTGCTGGTGGGCAACTGTGGGCGCATCCCGGGCCTGACCCTGCTACCCGACGCCCGGCCGGACGATGGCCTGTTCGATGTGGCCGCCATCGACACCCGCGGCGGCCTGGTCGGCTGGGCGCAGTTGGCGTCGAATCTGGCGCTGCAATCGGCCGGGGCACCCACCCCGTCATCGGCGCGCTCGGCCGCTCGGCTGCAACACACCCAGGCCAGGCGGACGGTGATCGAGGTGCACAGGGGGGCGCAGGCCCAGGTCGACGGCGACCCCATCGGGCATGTGGCCAAGGTGGAGGCCTGGGTGGAGCCCGGCGCCCTGCTGGTCAGGGCGCCGCTGGGCCGGCCGCGGCGATCCCCGACGAGGCGCTGAGCGCGGGCGGCGCTATCCGCCGAGGGCGGCGCGCAGGCGTCGAACCGTGATCGCCCGCACCACATCGTTAAAGATGTCCATCCGGTGCCCGGCGGCGTGTCCGTCCAACGAGGATGGCTGCCAGTGCAGGTCGCAGGGGACCTCCACGGCCACGTATCCGGCACGCACCAGGTCGATGGTCATGCCCACCTCCACCCCCCAGCGGTAGGCCAGCGGGGTGGCGGCCTCGAACGCCTCGCGGGTCAGGCAGCGCATGCCCCCCAGGGGCTGCGTCGGGGTCCAGCCGGTCAGGCGCTTGATGGCATGCCGGGCGGTGCGCACCGTGCGAGAGTCCTTCTTCACGCCGGGCCGCAGCGGCTGCAGGGCGATGGCCAGGTCGGCGTAGCCGCCGAGCACCGGAGGCACCAGGGGGGCGGCGTTGACGGCGGCCTCGCCCATGTCGGCATCGATGAACAGCAGCAGCCGCGGGGTGCCTCCCGGCAGGTCGCGCATGGCCACCACCTGGGCGCCGGTTTCCATCGTCTCGGACTTGCCGCGGTTGTGCGGGTGGCGAACCACCACCGCCCCGGCGCCGCGGGCCACCTCGCCGGTGCGGTCGGTCGAACCGTCGTCCACCACCAACACCAGGTCGACGTTCGGGATGGCCTTGACGGCCCGCACGGTAGAGGCAATCACCTGCTCCTCGTTGAGGGCGGGGATGATCGCGGCCACGCGCTGGAACTTGGCTCCCGGCCCGGTGGGCCGCGGCGTGCGGGCGGTGGGCAGCACCGTGGCGGGCCAGCCTTCCGCCGGTTCGACGGCAGGCACGGACCCGCTAGCGGTAGTGGCGAGTTCGGGCATTTGTCAGCGCAGGGTGACCTGCCGCGAGACGATGCCTGCCTTGGCGCGGCGCTCGTTGGCGTCGAGCGGGGCGTCGCTTTGCAGGGCGGCCTCGAAACGCTCCGCGTACTCGGCCATCGGCCCTTCAAGGTCCTTGGCCTCGGTGCCGTCGGGGAACTCCCAGACCGGCACGGTGAGGCCCACGGCGCGGAAGTAGCCGAGGAAGCGGCCCTCTCCGCCGGGAATCTGCACCGCAGACTCGCGCTTGGCGTGCAGGCGGGCGATGGCCGCAACCACATCGTCCTCGTCCTCTGGGCGGGCCCAGCGTAGGAACGGCTTGTTCATGGTGGTGAGGTAGGCGTGGTCGATGGCGGTGAGGCGCACGGTGGGCAGGGTCTCGGTGTCGGCCTCCTCGTCCTCCTCGGCGTCCTCCTCGTTCCAGTAGGCGCCGTAGGTGTCGTGGACGGTCACCTCGAAGGGGGCCGTCAGGTCGAGCACGTCTTGCAGGCGCGGGCCCTCGGCGGTGACTCCCGCCGTGATCGCGGTGCCCGGTTCGGCGTCGAGCGCCTCCAATAGGGCCGCAGCCAGGTCGCGGGACAGGTC
>WRIF01000237.1 GCA_009782865.1 Promicromonosporaceae bacterium | reverse complement strand
CGATCCGGCCATGACCGCCGCGCAGCCGTCCGTCCCGGCGGGCGGCAGCACCACGGTGACGGGCACCGGCTTCACCCCCGGCGCGGGGGGCCCCGCGGGGGCGACCGCCCCCCCCCGCACCACCACCCCGGGCCGCCGCGGCGGCGACCCGTGGGGCATGGCCGTGCGCGTCAACACCGGCGGCACGTTCAACATGCACGGCGGAACCGTCAGCGACCACCAGGCCTTCGGCGGGGGAGGGGCCTTCCTCCTAGAGGGCGGCACCGTCAACATGTACCAGGGGTACGTGCGCAATAACCACGCCCGGGCGGGCGGCGGGGCCTCCGCCGTCACCAACGGCGACCATGAGGGTGGAGCCTTCCTGGTGCAGTCCGGCACGCTGAACATCTCTGGTGGGGCCATCTACAACAACACCGCCCGTCACGGCGGCGCGATCCACGTTCGCGGCGGAGAGGTCAACATCTTCGAGCAGGACGACCTGGACCACTTCGTGGGCCCCGTGTTCACCAACAACCACGCGCGGGTATCCGGCGGCGCCATCGGCCAGTCCTTCGTCGCCACCGGCGGCAACGCCCACACCGGCGGCACGGTCAACATCGGCGGCGGCTGGCTCACCACCAACACGGCGGCGGTCTCCGGCGGAGGCATCTGGTCCCTGCAGGGCCCAACCCGCACCGGGGCCTTGAACCTCTCGGGCGGCCTGCTGCGGGACAACTCCGCGGTGCGGGGCGGGGGAGCCTTCCTGCAAGGCGGCACGTCCACCTTCACCGGTGGCCGGTTCGAGGAGAACCAGGCGGGCCACGCGGGCGGCGGCATTTACCTGCACGCGGCCACGCTGCATGTCACCGGGGTGACCTTTGACGGCAACTCGGCCGTCAACGGCGGCGGCGTGAAGGTCTCCCAGAGCTCGACCCTGCACGCCACCGACTCCTCGTTTGTGGACAACCGGGCCAACCTGGCAACCGGCCGCGGCGGGGCGATCCACCTGGGCGCCAACCCCCACCTCCACCTGGCCGGCACCGAGGTACTGGGCAACTGGGCCGCCCTGGGCGGCGGGATCGGCATGAGCGCCGAGGACTACGAGCGAATCACCATCAGCCACGACCCGCTTGCGGCGCCCACCGTCTTCAACCACAACCTCGCCGAGGGCTCGCGCTGGTACCTGCGCGAGGACCTGGTCCCAATCCACCAGGCCAACATCACCATTCCGCTGGGCCAGGGCATGTTCTCGGCGCGCACGGTTGGCACCCCGTCCGGGTTCTTCAACCACGCCTACAACAACTACGACATCCAGTACCCGGCCCTCCCCGAGCCGCCGGCCCCGGAACTGACGGTGCTGCACTCCAGCGATTACGACGTTTCGCGCACTGACCACCGCACCCGCGCCGAGGTGCCGGGCACCCACCCGAGCGGCGACTCCGGGGAGCACGAGGTCACCCTGACCATCACCAACAGTGGCAACACCACGCTGGTTGACCTCGACTTCACCCAGGAGCCCGGCTCCGACGCCTTCTACACGGCCTGGGTCTGCGGGCAGGACGATGAGCCCATCGCCGCCTTCCTCACGGGCCTGATCCTCTTCCCCGGGGAGTCGGTGGTCTGCACGGCCACCATCAACCACGTGCCCGCCGACGGTTCGCACCTGTCCCTGGTGCGCGTCGACGCCCAGACGCCGCAGCTGATCGTGGAGGACACCACCGTGGTGCTGTCTGCCACCGCGGCCGACGAGTGGGAGGCGTTCGTTGACGAACCGCTGTTCGACCCGCCAACCGACTGGATGAGCCTGCCGTTCACCGGCGGCTGCGGCCCCCTGCCGTGGACGCTGGCCGGCCTGGCCGGTGCGGCCGTGCTGGGGGCGCTGTTCTACCAGCGCCGCCGCCGCCCCACCGGAGAGGCCGCCTAGGACACCTCACCCGCCCGGAGGCGATTTTCCGGCCAGTCTGGGTGGCCTCTACGACCAGCGTTTTCGGGAAACGCGCAGACACAACGCGCCTTCACGCGGGCACATTGACGACATCGCCCCGACAAAGATGGCAACCCACGTCATTTGTTGCCATCTTTGTCGGGTGTGGGCCGATGGCCCGCGCTCCGGGGTAGGGGGCCTCCCTGTCGCGGCTGGGCGCTGTGCAAGCGACGAAACAATGAGGTTGAGACATGAACAAGTCACCCCGTCCAGGGCGCCTGGCCGCCCTGCTGGCCGTTGGGCTCGGTGCCGCCCTGCTCACCGGCGCGGCCTTAGGCGAGGCCGAAGCGCCGGCCGCCGCGGAACTGGCCGCAGAGGAGCTGGCCGGCCAGGAGGCAAGCGAGGCGGAGACCTACCTGCCGCCGGCGGCGCTGTCCACCAACTTCGGTGACCAGTTTGTCACCTCGGCGGAGTTCAGGGACGCCGCCGGCAATCCGTCCGACACCTTTGGGATATACGACGCGATCACCATCCACTTCACCTACGCGGTGCCCGACAACCTGCCCATCGCCGCCGGAGACACGATGACGGTGCAGATCCCGCCCGAGCTGGCGCTGCCGGGCCACCTGACATTCAACCTCTATGACAACAGCGGCGCGGTGGCGGGGCGGGCGACGGTCGACGCGCTCACCAACGTCATCACCATCACCTTCTCCGACCTGTTTGAGAACCTGCCCCTCGGCCGCAGCGGCCACTTCCGCATCACCACCTCCTGGAACCGCGAGCTGGTTTCCGTCGGGGACGTCATCGACCTGCGGATTCCCGCCTCGGGAAGCCCCGCCGGCGGAAACCTCACCGTCGGGGAGGGCGTGAGTATCCCGGAAGACGAGGTGCTGACCAAGTGGGGCTGGGTCAATCCCGACCCCGAGCTGCCGATCATCCACTGGGTGGCCCGCGTCAACGTGGCCGGCGATGACATCCACAACGCCTGGTTCCGCGACAACCTGGGCCCCGGCCAAGAGCTGATCCTCGACCACCCCGAGTTCCCGCAGTTCAACCCGTGGATCTTTGTCGGCACGATGGAAAACCAACTGTTCTGGGAACGGTCTGGCTACTACCCGAATCACTACGGCCGCCTGAACGTCGTCCCAGACCGGACCTCCTTTGAGATCGACCTCGGCGACCTGGTGGTCGGCTCCTCAACCGCCCTGCCGTTCAGCGAGCCGGGCAGCGAAGACTGGGTCACCCTGGTGATCCACTACACCACCTTGATCACCGACAACCGCGCCCTGATCGAGGAGGGTTACACCAACGACGCGGCCCTGTACGGCAACGAGATTCAGATCGCCTACGTCTACGCCAGGACCCCGGTGGTGGACGGCGACGGCACCGGTCAAGGGCACGCGACCCCGACCCCCGACCCGACGCCCGACCCCACCCGGGAGCCGGAGGGTGACCGCCAAACTGACGGGCCGACCCTGGATCCGGACCCGAGCGCAACCCCGAGCCCGAGCGGCCCGGCCCACGACTCCTCGACCCCGTCCCTGCCCGTCACCGGGGCCACCATCGGCGCCTGGATCGCGCTGGCGGCAGCCATGGCCCTGACCGGCGTGGCCCTCCTGATTCGCCGCCGCCTGGCCGAGACCCGCTAGGACGCACCAGCGGTCTCCGGGTAGCAGCACCGGGTAGCAGCCCTGGGTCTGCTACCCAGGGTTCGCTACCCAGAGTTCTCCACCTTGAGAGCCGCCCCGCCTTCATCGGCCGGGGCGGCTCTCGTCGTTTGCGCCTCGTCCGGAGTGCGCCTGACCCCGCCGACGAGTACCCCGCCGGGGCAATTCTTATTTGAATGGCCTGGAAAGTCTGGCCGTTTTCCGATGGTATTATCCGTGTAACCTCGGTCACCAGTGCTT
>WRIF01000236.1 GCA_009782865.1 Promicromonosporaceae bacterium | reverse complement strand
TGTCCGCCCCTCCCGCCTTCTGCCGCCGCTCGGGGGAGCCTTCCTCGTCCGCGGCGGCAATTGCCCCGCCGTGCACCCGGGCGACCCTGCCCGCATCCACCAGGGCGGAGATGTCGCGGCGCACCGTCACGCCCGTGACCCCCAGGTCGGTGACGGCATCGGCCACCCGCACGATTCCGTGCCGTTCGATCTGCGCGAGCAGGTAGGCCTGCCGTTCGGCCGGCAGCTGCAGGCGCACCGGGCTCCTGTCGATGGCCCTACCTCCCTTCCCTGAGTGGCACGATCTGTTTTACGTCTGTCCGAATGTGATCCATAACTGATCAGTGATGATCATAACTGTACCTTGAGGGTTGACCTTGTCCAAACCTGCCCTGTTTTCTGGTGTCAGTGGGGTAACGCCGCCTGCCATCGAAGGAAGAAGTCAGTTGAGACCGTACAGCTGGGCCACCGCCAATCCGCCAGTTGCCGACCCGACCGCCCCCATCACGGGCTGGAGCCGGGAGCGGCTGGGCGCCCTCGCCGATCACCTCCTGCTCTCCGTGCGTCCCTACGCCTCGGAGGGACACGGTCGCATCACGCTGCCCGGCCCCGAGGGAGGCTACGGACACGCCATCGACGGCCTGGAGGGATTCACCCGCACGTTGCTGCTGGCCGGATTCCGCCTGGCCGGCCTCGGGGGCCAGGACCCCCTTAACCTCGCCGAGTTCTACGCCCAGGGCATCATCGCCGGCGCCGACCAGTCCCGGCCAGATCGCTGGGTCCGCCTGAAGGAACACGGGCAGGCCAAGGTCGAGGCCGCCTCCCTGGCCCTGATCCTGGACCTGACCCGCCCCCTGATCTGGGACGGGCTGCCCGAACGCACCAAGGAGCAGGTGGTCGACTACCTGGCCGACTGCGTTGGCGACACCGACTACCCCCGCAACAACTGGTGCTGGTTCCGCCTCACCGTTCAGACCTTCCTGAAGTCGGTGGGCGGCCCCTGGTCCCTCGAAGACATGCAGGCCGACCTCGCCCTCCACGACACGTTCGTCCGGCCAGACGGCTGGATGTCCGATGGGGACGAACGCTCCTATGACCACTACGCCGGCTGGGCGCTGCACCTCTACCCCACCCTCTGGGCCAGGATGCAGGGCGCCGACTTCCTGGCCGATGAGCGCAAGGAGGCCGACAGGCAGCGCCTGGCCGCCTTCCTGCCGCAACTGGTGGGCCTCGTCGGCGGCATCCCCGGCGCCGGGCGCCGGGAGGCGGGAGCCCACCCGGGCGACACCGCCGGTGCCCCGCTGATCCAGGGCCGCTCGTTGGCCTACCGCTTCGCCACGGCGGCCCCCTTCTGGGCCGGAGCCATCGCAGAGGTGGACACCGTCCCCCTGGGGGTGCTGCGCCGGGCCGCCGTCGGCAACATCGATTACTTTGTCCGCCACGGATCCCCCGACGAGAATGGCCTGCTCACCCAGGGCTGGCACCACGAATGGTTGCCGATGCTGCAGGGATACTCTGGCCCCTCCTCGCCCTACTGGGCCTCCAAGGGGCTGCTCGGCCTGGCCCTGCCTCCCGAGCACCCGGTGTGGACCGCCACGGAGCAGCCGCTGCCGGTCGAGGAGGGCAACCTGCTCGACGTCGTCGGGGCGCCCGGCTGGATCCGCAGCGCCACCGCCGACGACGGCATCGTGCGGATCATCAACCACGGCACCGACCACGCCCACCCCGGCGACCAGACCGGCGACTCCCCGCTGTACGCCCGCCTGGGCTACTCGACCGCCACCTGGCCGTGGACCGACGAGAACTCCTGGCGCAACCCCGCCGAAGGGTCGGTCGCGTTGGTGGACGAGCGCGAGCGGGTCACCCACCGCAGCGGCTGGCAGGCCATCCCTCCCCGCATCTCCGCCCCGGAGGGGCAGGTCCCGGTGGGCGTGGCCGCCTCGCTGGTGGAGCCCCACTGGATCGACATGCCCGTCAAGCAGCCCCTGTTCGCCTCGGGCTGGCAGGGACGGCCCACCTCGGCCGGCCGGCAGGCGGTGGTCTCGCTGGTGCGCGGCCCGTGGGAGGTGCGCCTGTCCCGGATGATCGAGCTGGCCCCGGGGCTGGAGGCGAGCGACCTGCGCCTGCGGTTTAGTGGCTGGCCCACGGTGGCAGGCGACGGCCTCACCAGCCAGCTCACCGCCCTGAGCGGGCAGGGAACCCCCGGCCACCTCACCCGGGAGCAGGCCTCCCCGCTGGGACCCGGCGCCACGGTGCCGACCCTCACATTCTCCGTCCAACCCGGACGGTGGGTCGCGGTGCTCGTGACCCTCACCGGAGCCAAGGTCCGCCTCGGGCCCGCCTCCCTCACGATGGTCGGGGACGACGCCGTCGTCACCTGGCCAGACGGCAACACCACCTGCACCCCGCTGCCTGGCGAAGTGCAGTAACACCCATCTCCTGGCGCCCGCCAGGACTACCGGCCCGGAAACGAGCCCTCGCGAAGGAGCGAAACATAATGCGAACCAGAAAGACCATGGCATTGCTGGCCGTGACCGCCCTCGCGGTGGCCGGGCTGAGCGCCTGTGGCAACGACGACGGCGGCAGCGCCACCCCGCCCGCCGCAGAGACCGGCGGCGAGGAGGCCCCCGCCACCGAGGTCCCGGCCGAGGAAGAGCCCGCCGAGCCCGGAGAGGTCATCACCTTGACCTGGGGTGGCTGGGACCTCGACCGGGTGCCCGAGTTCCGGGCCCTGGCCGATGCCTTCAACGCCTCGCAGGACCGCATCGTCGTGGAGAACGTCGACTACCCGAACGCCGAATGGCTCACCGTCATGACGGCCGACCTGGCCGCCGGCACGGCCCCCGACATCATCACCCTGCGCGGCCTGCCCGAGTTTGCCACCTGGTCGGCCGGCGGAATGCTGCGCGACCTGACCCACATCGCAAACTCCCTGGACCCGAGCACCCAGTCGCTCGACGCCTTCGTCACCGACGGACAGGTGCAGGGCCTCCCCTTCCGCCAGGACCACTGGGTGGTCTACTACAACGCGGACCTGTTCGCCGCCGCCGGCGTGGACACCCCCTCCGGGGAGTGGACCTGGGATGAGTACGTCGAGACCGCCCGCGCCCTGCAGGCCGGCGGCCTGCCCGACGGCGTCTTCCCGGCCTACCAGCACGGCTGGGGCGACTCGACCGTCGGTGGCTGGGCCGTCGTCCAGACCCCCGGCGCCGACCTCTTCTCGGGAGACTTCTCCTTCCTGGCCCCCTACTACGAGCGCGCCCTGATCCTGGACAACGAAGGCCTCCAGCCCTCGTTCGGCACCGTGACCACCGGCTCGCTGCACCACCTGGCCGAGTTCGGCCAGCAGCGCGTGGCGATGGTCCCCATGGGCACCTGGTTCATGTCCCAGCTGGTCAACCCCGAAAACGAGGTAGACGACTTCAACTGGTCGGTGGTCGCGGCCCCGCAGTTCGACGACTCCACCCTCGGACGCCCGATCTCGCAGGCCGCAGTCACCGGCGTGGCCATCAACGCCCGCCTCGACGAGGACAAGGTGGCCGCCGCCGAGGAGTTCATCACCTTCGTCGTCGACGAGGGTGGCGCCGCCGCCGTGGCCGGCCTGGGCCTGGTCCCGCCGTTCACCAACGACGCCATCATGGACGTGATGTTCGGGGTCTCCGGCATGCCCGCCGACGACGTCGCCCGCGCGGCCATCACCAACGTTGACGGACGCATCGCCTTCCCGAACAACCCGCTCACCGCCATCGTCGTAACCATCCTGCAGGAGACCCACTCGGTGATCATGACCGAATCGGTCTCCATCGAGGACGGCATCGCCCAGGCCGACGCCCGCTTCGCCTCGGAAGCCGGCTAAGGAACCGCCCGAAGTT
>WRIF01000235.1 GCA_009782865.1 Promicromonosporaceae bacterium | reverse complement strand
TCGAGGTCATCGCCGTGGCCGGCGGCTCGGTGCTGGGCCACTGCCCGGACATCACCCAGCTGGTGCCCTCACTCAAGGCGTTCAAGCCCACCTACCTGCTGGCCGTGCCGCGCGTGCTGGAGAAGGTGTACAACTCGGCCGAGCAGTCGGCGGCCGCCGACAAGGCCCGCGGCTACTTCAACTGGGCGGCACGGGTGGCCATCGCCTACTCGCGCGGCCTGGACACCCCCGAGGGGCCGAGCATGTGGCTGCGCTTCCAGCGCCTCTTTGCCGACGGCCTGGTGTGGGCCAAGATTCGCGCCAACCTCGGCGGCCGCGTCAACTATGTGGTCTCCGGTGGTGGCCCCCTGGGCGAACGCCTCGGCCACTTCTTCCGCGGCATGGGCCTGAACGTCATCGAGGGCTACGGCCTCACCGAGAGCACCGCCCCCACCACGGTCAACCGTCCCACCGCCACCAAGATCGGCTCCGTCGGCCTGCCCCTGCCCGGCACCCGGGTCGCCATCGCAGACGACGGCGAAATCCTCCTGAAGGGCGACCACATCTTCCGCGGATACCACAAGAACCCCGAGGCCACCGCCGAGGCGTTCGTGGGCGGCGACCCCAGCGGCTGGTTCCGCACCGGCGACATCGGGGCCATCGACGAGGCCGGCTTCGTGACCATCACCGGGCGCAAGAAGGAGATCATCGTCACCGCTGGCGGCAAGAACGTGGCCCCCGCCGTCCTGGAGGACCGGGTCCGCTCGCACGCCCTTATCAGCCAATGCGTGGTGGTCGGCGACAACCAGCCCTTCATCGGCGCGCTCATCACGCTCGACGCCGAAGGCCTGCCCGGCTGGCTGACCATGCACAACAAGCAGGCCATGACCGCCGCCGAGGCGATGACCGACCCCGACGTCCTCGCCTCGATCGACAAGGCCGTAGAGCGCGCCAACGAGGCCGTCTCCAAGGCCGAATCGATCCGCAAGTACGAGATCATCCCCGGCGACTTCACCATCGCCAACGGCTACCTCACCCCGTCGATGAAGATCAAGCGCCCCGAGGTGCTGCGTGACTTCTCGACCCAGATCGACGCCATCTACCAGACGAACGCCGCCCCCGTCGGCGCCGGCCAGCGCTGATAAGGACCAGTAATCATGGACGAAATTTACTTCTACTTCCTCGGGGCGCCGGTCCTGGTGCCACTGACCCGCTTCCTGCTCGCCCAGGGGTTCGGGCTGCTGTGCCTGACCTTCAACTTCCTCTCCTACCAGCAAGAGGAACAGCGCAAGTACTTTGGGCTGTTCACCATCGGCTCCTTCTTCTGGCTGCTGATGTACATCTCGGTGGGGGCCCAGCTGCCCGTGATGCTGGTGGCATTCTTCTCCACCCTCAGGGGCATCATGTTCTACTGGGCACTGGGGCAAGACACGCCCTTTGCGCGGATGTTTGCCCGCCGGGTGCTGTACGGCACGATGCTGATCGTCCTAGTCGCCTCGCTCATCGTGATCCCGAGCATGCGCCCCCAGACCATTCCGTTCCAGATCCTGCTTGCAATCTCCGCGGTGCTGTTTGTGGTCGGCCAGTACATGCCGGGCATCTACCTGGTCCGCATCTTTGCGATCCTCTACGCCACCTCCGTGCTGCTGCTCAACACGCCGCTGGACACGTTCAACCCGATGGGCATCATCATCGAGGTGAACAACATGCTGGCCGTCGTCGTGTTCTTCGTCTTCTTCTACCGCCGCAAGGCCAAGTCGCGCCGCCTGGCTGCCATCGAACCGGCCGCCCTGGGGCTGTCCACCCGCGTAGACCACTCCCTGCCCGCCGGCCTGGCCGTCGCCTAAGGAATCGACATGTACTTTCTCGGCGCCCCAATCGAAGTGGGCATGACCCGCTTCATCATTGCGCAAGTTCTCGGACTGCTGACGCTCGCCCTCAACTTCTGGAGCTACCAGACCGAGGACCAGCGCAAGTACTTCGTTCGCTTCGGCTTCGGCTCGCTGACCTGGATGGGCATGTTCATTGCCATCGGCTCCCAGATCCCGGTGATCCTGGTGGCGCTCGTCTCCACGGTCAGGCCGTTCATGTTCTACGCCGCCCTCAAGGCCGACACCCCGTTCAGCCGCATGTTTGCGCGGCGCACCATGTACACCACGCTCGCGATCTCCTTCATCGGCGCGATCTCGATCATCCCGTTCATGCGGCCCGAAACCATCCCCCTCCAGATCGCCCTGGCGGTCACCGGGGTGCTGTTCATCGTCGGGCAATACCTGCCGGGGGTGTACCTGGTGCGGGTGTTCGCGGTGTTCTACGCCTGGGCGGTGCTGCTGCTCAACACCCCGCTGGACACGTTCAACCCGATGGGCATCATCATCGAATCGTTCAACATCATCGCGGTCGTCTGGTTCTTCGTGCGTCGTGCCCGCAAGCTCCGGTACCTGCGGCGCCTGGCGGCAATCAGGCCGCCCGCCCTGAACCTGGGGATTCGCGCGCCGGGGGCCCCGGCCATCGCCTGATCCTCACCGCTCCTTCGGGGGCCTGCGCCTACGGCGCGGGCCCCCGTTGGCGTTTCGGGCGGGCGCCTTCCGCCTGACGGAATCGACCCTTGCCCGGCGGCACCCGGCCCGGCGAGGCTGGACGGCATGCTGATCCGGGTCGGGTACGACGACAGAGAGGTACTCCTGCCTGTCGGCGCCGACTGGGGCACCTGCCGCCCCCAGGTCGCGGCACTGTTTGGGCGGGCGGCCCTGGCGGGCCCCTCTTGCTTGGCGGCCCCTTCATTCTTGGCGGCTCCGGCCTTCTCTGTGGATCCACCTCTCCGGGCCGCTCCGTCTCTCCCTCCTGCCCTTTCCCTCCCACCGTCTCCGACCTGGGCCGACGGCGTGCCGCTCAGCGATCACGACGTGGTGGGCGAGCCGCCCCTAGTCGGCGGGGCCGCGCTGATGACCAGCCCACTAGCGCCAGGAACGGCGCCTGGGAGGGCGCTGGGGAGAACGCTAGGAACGGCGCCGGGGAGGTCACGCGGAGCGGCGCTGGGGACGGCGCTGGCCGCCGGAGTGCCGCCCACCTTGGCCCCGATCGCGAGAGGTGACCCCTGGGACGCTGTGCCGGGAAGCGCTCAGCCCGGGCACGCCTGGCCGGAGGGCGGCTGCACCGGGTGGAGCCCGGGCACTCCCGGCAACCCCTGGGCCGAGGCGGGTCCGTCGACTTCTCCCTGGGGCGGGCAGGGGACGGCGGCACCCCCGCCTCGCCCAAACAGGTGGCTCTCCCTGGCCGGGGCGGCGCCGCTGGCGGCGATGGCGGCGTTCGGGCTGGTCAGCGGGCAGCCCCTCTGGGCCGCCATGTCCCTCTGCGGTGTTCTGGGCCTCCTGCCGATGTGGTTCTCCGCAGGCAGGCGTCCCCGACGAACGGCCCCGCCGCGACCCCCCACCCGCCATTCGGCCTTCGCCGCCGCCCTGGCGGCGGCCGGGCAGGGTCAGGCGGTAGAGGTGCGGGGCGCCGGGCGCCCCGCCTGGGACTGGTGCCGCTGGCTGCCGCCTGCCATCGGACCGACCCTCCTGATGCTAGACCGGCCCTCCAGGGCCGACCTCTCCCTCGCCCGCCGGGTGCGGAGCGAGGGAGGCCGGGTGCTGACCGTCGGGGAGGGGCCGGCCGAACCGCGGGTATCCCGACGGTGGGCGGAGCAGCAGGCGCGCCGCCTGGCGGCCGCCGCGCTATGCGGGGAGGCGATGGCGCGGGAGGAGATGGCGACACGAGGGGGAGTGGCGGGGGGGGGGGTGTTGTGTGTTTTTTTTTTAGGTGAAGTTTAGTTGTTTTGTGGTGGGTTTTTGTTTTTGTTTTTTTTTTTGTTTTGTTTTTTTGTGTTTTTTTTTTTTTTTAT
>WRIF01000234.1 GCA_009782865.1 Promicromonosporaceae bacterium | reverse complement strand
CTCGCGGACCTCTCCCTAGCCGGGCGCATCCTCGCCGCCTTTGCCGAACATCTGCCCGAGGGCGTCGTCGTGCCCGATGCCCTGGCCGAACTCGGTGAGCTGGCCCAGCACCCGGCGGCCAACATCATCAAGCTGCCCAACATTTCCGCCTCGGTGCCGCAGCTGCGCGCCGCCATCGCAGAGTTGCGGACGCAGGGCTTTGACCTGCCCGACTATCCCGAGGACGCGGTGACCGACGCGGACAAGGACGCCCGCGCGCGCTACGACCGCGTGAAGGGATCGGCCGTCAACCCGGTGCTGCGGCAGGGCAATTCCGACCGGCGCGCGCCCGCCGCCGTCAAGGCCTATGTGCGGCAGCATCCCCATGCGATGGGCCTGTGGTCGCCCGATTCGGCCACGCGGGTGGCCACCATGTCCGAGGGTGACTTCTACCACAACGAGGCCTCCACCGTCGCGCCCGCCGATGACCACCTGGAGATTCGTTTCACCCCCACCGGTGGGGCCTCAGAGGTGTTGGGGCGCTTCTCGGTGCTGGCGGGCGAGGTGGTCGATGCCACCAAGATGTCTGCCCGGGCGCTCGACGCCTTCCTGGTGGAGCAGGTGGCGGCCGCCCGTGACGAGGGTCTGCTCTTTGGGCAGCATCTCAAGGCGACCATGATGAAGGTCTCCGATCCGGTGCTCTTCGGCCATGTGCTGCGCGCCGTGCTGCCCGGCGTCTTTGCGGAGCAGGCCGACGCCCTGCGGTCGCTCGGCGTCTGCGCCAACGACGGCCTTGGCCCCCTCCTGGCCGCCTCTGACCCGCGCACCGAGCCCGGACGGGCGGTCCGCGAGGCGGTGGCCGCCGGCCTGGCCGAGGCCCCGGACCTGCTGATGGTCGATGCTGGGCGCGGCATTTCCTGCCTGCATGTGCCCTCCGACGTGATCATCGATGCCTCCCTGCCCGCGATCATCCGGGCCGGCGGCAAGGCGTGGGGTCCCGACGGCACCGAGGGCGACACGCTCGTGGTCATCCCCGATTCCACCTACGCCCCGATCTATCAGGCCGTGCTCGACGACTGCCGCGCCCATGGCGCCGTCGACCCGGTCACCGCCGGGACCGTGCCCAATGTCGGCCTGATGGCCCAGGCCGCCGAGGAGTACGGCAGCCACGACAAGACCTTCGTGTTGCCCGCCGCCGGGGTGGTCGAGGTGGTCTCCCTCTCCGTCGGGGCCGTGCTGTTCAGCCACGAGGTAGAGGCGGGAGACATCTGGCGCGCCTGTCAGACCAAGGACGCCGCGATCCGCGACTGGGTTTCCCTGGCCGTCCGCCGCGCCCGCCTCTCGGGCATGCCGGCGGTGTTCTGGCTCGATCATGGCCGCGCCCACGACCACCATCTGCTCGGCAAGCTGGAGCACTATCTGGCCCTAGAGGACACCGACGGCCTCGAAATCCATGTGATGGACCCGGCCGAGGCCTGCCGCTTCACCCTGGCCCGCCTGCGGGCGGGGCTGGACACCATCTCGGTGACCGGCAATGTGCTGCGCGACTACCTCACCGACCTGTTCCCGATCCTGGAGGTGGGCACCTCGGCCAAGATGCTCTCGATTGTGCCGCTCATGGCGGGTGGCGGGCTATTTGAGACCGGGGCGGGCGGTTCGGCCCCCAAGCACGTCTCGCAGTTCCTTGAGGAGGGCTACCTGCGCTGGGATTCCCTCGGCGAGTTCTTTGCCCTGGCCGCCTCGCTGGAGCATCTGGGCCAGACGACCGGGAGTGCCGAGGCGACCGTGATGAGCCAGGCCCTCGACCGGGCCACCGAGCGGTTCCTGGTGGAGGACCGTTCCCCGGGTCGCCACCTCGGCACCCCAGACAACCGCGGCTCACACTTCTGGCTAGCCCTGTACTGGGCCTGCGAGCTGGCGGCCCAGACCGACCTGCCGGAGTTGGCGGCGGTGTTTGCGCCCGTGGCCGACCGCTTGGAGGCGGGCGCCGAGCAGGCCTCGGCCGAACTGCTGGCCGCCCAGGGGCAGCCCGTGGAACTCAGCGGGTACTACCGCCCCGATCCGGCGCTAGTCGCCGCGGCCATGCGCCCGAGCCAGACGTTCAATCGGGTGCTCGCCGCGCTGGGGTAGGCGGTTCCTGGCGCCGTGGTGCTACCAGCGTCGCGCCTCGGCCCCAGCACCTCGGGGCGAGTCACCGGCGCCACCCACTTTGTGTCAGGAAGAGACGACATGCGCCCATGTTGTCCCTAATGTCATGATTTCACGACATGGACGCGCCCGGGCTAGACCAGCTGCGGCAGGGCCTCCCTGACCAGCCGTTTGGCGGTCTCGGCGTCACGGGCCCCGGTGGCGATGCGCGCCAGCTCGCGGCAGCGCGCCAGGGTCACCGAGCCGAGCACCGCGGCGACCGTCCCCAGGGCGGGCGGGCCCATCGACAGGCTGGTGGCGCCCAGGCCAACCAACACCGGGGCGAGGTAGGGGTCGGCGGCGGCCTCCCCACAGACGGATACCGGCCTGCCTCCCCCGTCGCGCGCGCCCTGGCAGGCGGCGGCAATCAGCGCCAGGTGGCCGGGCTGCCATGGGCTGGTCAGGTCGGCCAGGGCACCCAGGTCGCGGTCGGCGGCCATCACGTACGACGTCAGGTCATTGGTGCCCACCGACAGGAAGTCGACCTCCTCAGCGATCCACCGCGCGGTCAGTGCGGCGGCCGGCACCTCGATCATCGCCCCCGCCATGTCCACCCCGTGCTCCACGCAGCGCCGCTTGAACCAGGCGGCCTCGTCGGGGGTGGAGACCATCGGGGCCAGCGCCCACACCTCGGCATCGGTGCCGGCGGCGGCCTTGACGATGGCCTCCAACTGCCGGTCCAGGACCTCGGGATGCCGTCCGGCGGTGCGCAGGCCGCGCACCCCGAGCGCCGGGTTCGGCTCCCGCACTCCCTTCCAGCCCTTGGCGCCCCCCATCGGGTCACCGCCCTTCCAGGCGAAGTCCACCAGGTAGGGCAGCGGCTTGTCGGAGCCGACGTCCAGCGTGCGGATCACCACCTTGCGCCCGCCGAAGCGCTTGAACACCGGGCGGTAGAACGCCACCTGCTCCGCCAACGATGGTTCATCCGGTTCGCCGCGGAACAGGTACTCGGTGCGGAACAGGCCCACGCCCTCGGCGGCGGCGGCCTCATAAAGGCCAAGCGCCGCGTCCCATTCCTCTGCGCGGCGGCGTATCTCCGCTTGCCAATACAGCACATTCGCTTTGTCGGCGAAGGCGGGTTCCCGGGCCAATACCGCTTCGAAGACCGTGAACGCCTCCGTGCCGCGCCCCGCGTCCATCAGCCATTTTGCCAGCCACAGCCATTCCGGGCGGCTCACTTTGTTGGCCGGATGATCTTTCAACAGCCGCAGATAGGCGTCCACCGCCTGGGCGGGCTGCTCATCCTGCGAAAACGCCAGCGCCTGCCGGTGCCGGGCCGATTCCGCGAGCGCGCCCTCAGGCCAGACGTCCGACGCCTTGCCGTATTCCGACGCCGCCTCGTCAAACGCCTTGCGGTTCACGGCCTGCCAGCCTATCCAGTAATGCGCCTCCGCCACCAGCGGCATCAAGGATATCCGCAGGCTCTCCGACACCCCGCCGATGCGCGGAAGCCATTGATCCGTGCCCGCAAGCAGCTCCCGGCAGGCGGCCTCCATGTTGGAATACTGCTTCAGCCGGTGAAAGCACGCCGCCTGCTGGGCATACGCCGCAAAACGCCGGATGGCCCACAATTCCGCGTCCCAGGCATCCGCATCGGCCCGCGGCAGCGACCATTCCAGGAACCGTGAATACACCGCGAGCGCAGCGTCAAAACGCTCGGCTTTCACCAGCGCCCTGCCCTGCCCATCCCAGGCGTTGGCTTGTTTGT
>WRIF01000233.1 GCA_009782865.1 Promicromonosporaceae bacterium | reverse complement strand
GATCACCCGCGGGTCCACCTGACCGAACCGCTTGGCTACCTGGAGTTCATGG
The DNA here is from genome assembly GCA_009782865.1 of Promicromonosporaceae bacterium. Lineage (GTDB taxonomy): Bacteria > Actinomycetota > Actinomycetes > Actinomycetales > Cellulomonadaceae > Xylanimonas. Next base: position 3,824 of record WRIF01000233.1, on the reverse strand, counting down.
GGCTCCTGCGCGGGGCCGCCCTAGTGCTCACCGACTCTGGCGGCGTCCAAGAGGAGACGACCATCTTTGGGGTGCCCTGCCTGACGCTGCGGGAGAACACCGAGCGCCCGGTGACGATCACCCACGGCACCAACCGGCTGGTGAGGCCGGACAACGCGGTCGAGGCGGCCAGGGAGGCGCTGCACAACCCGGCCGGCGCCATCGACCGCCCCCCGCTCTGGGACGGACGGGCCGGGGAGAGAATCGCAAATGTTCTGGTCCTCCGGTACGGTTTGGGGTCGGCGTCGCCCAGGATGGCGGAGGCTGGAAATGACGAGGCGCGAGGGGAACGATGATGAGCGGCGAAAGCGGCCAGGGGTGGCTCTACGAGCAGTATCGCGACGACCCGCAGCCCATTGACCCCAAGGAGGCCGTCCGCATCAATCGCCCCTTCACCTGGTGGGGGCGGATCATCCTGATTGCCTTCTACGGGTCGCTGATCCTGGCCATCTGGCACTTCACGGCGCGGGCCGAGTACTGGCATCGGCTGGGCGGGATCATGTTCGCCTACCTGATGATCAAGGAGATTCTCGCCCTGTGCTATCGCCCGTACACCAAGGAGCTGACCCAGGACTACCGGGTCTCGGTGTTGATCACCTGCTTCAACGAGGACCCGGCCTCGGTGGTGCAGGTCTTCGAGAACGTGGCGGCCCAGGACTATCCGGTGCACGAGGTGTTGTTCCTCGACGATGGCAGCACGGACCTGACGGCCTTCGAGGTGGCGCAGTCCTGGGTGGCCGCCCACGAGGGGCAGCCCGGGATGCCCCAGTTCAAGCTGATCCGGTTCGAGGAGAACCGCGGCAAGCGCGCCCTGCTCATGGACGGCATTCCCCACGCCTCGGGCGACTACATCTTCCTGCTGGACTCCGACTCCGAGATCCTGCCCAACGCCCTGACCGAGCTGCTGCGCCCCTTCGAGTACAAGAAGACCACCTCTGTAGTGGGCAACATCAACGTGCTCAACAAGGGCAAGTTCATCACCTACATGCAGTGCCTCTCCTACTTCGCCGCCTTCCAAAAGGGGCGGGCCTCCCAGTCCGTGTTCGGCACCGTGGTGGTGTGCAGCGGGGCTTTCAGCGTGCACCGCAAGGACTTCATCGTCGAGCACATCGAGGAACTCAAGTACGCCAAACTGTTCGGCATCAAGTGCTCCTCGGGCGACGACCGGTCGATGACCTCGCTGTCGAAGCGGGTCGGGGGCCGCACGCGCTACCAGGCCACCGCCTACTGTGAGACCAAGGTCCCGGAGACGTGGAGGCGGTTCCAGAAGCAGCGCCGGCGGTGGCAACGCTCGGCCTACATCGGCTCCCTTGAGTCCATCAAGAAGATGTTCCCGCGGCGCCCGCTCTACATGTTCTGGGCCTTCTCGGAGGCCTATCTGTGGCTGGTGGCCCTGATCATCTTCGTGATCCTGGTGCTGCAGCGCGGCTTCTACGTGGACATCGTCGACGTAATCATCTACTTCATCATCATCGCCTACAAGCAAAGCGGGTTCTTCCTGCTGTACCGGCCGCTCCGCTTTGTGTTTGCGCCGATCTACTTCCTGGCGTACGGCATCTCACTGGCCCTGACCCGGGCCTGGGCCGCGCTGACGATCACCAATGACGATTGGGGCACGCGGGGCGGGCCGAAGCCGACGCCAGCGGCGCCCGGCCGCCACCTGCGCGCCTAGGCAACCAGTCGACTAGGGGGAAGGCGCGAAGTCGGCGGGGCGCTCGCCCCTGCCGAGCAGGTGGGCCACGGCCGCCACGCAACGGTCGGCGGCGTGACCGTCCCCGTACGGGTTGACGGCCTGGGCCATGCGCGCGTAGGCGGCATCGTCGGTTAGCAGCGTGGTCACCTCTTCGACCACCCGCGCCTCGTCGGTGCCGATCAGGCGCGCGGTACCAGCCTGGACGGCCTCGGGCCGTTCGGTGTTCTCCCGCAGCACCAGCACCGGCTTGCCCAGGGAGGGGGCCTCCTCCTGGATGCCGCCGGAGTCGGTGAGTATCACGGTGGACAGCGCCAGCAGCCGCGCAAACTCGCCATAGGGAACCGGCGCGGTCACCACCACATTGTCGAGCCCCTCCAGCTGGGGCAGCAGCGACTCGCGCACCACCGGATTGGGGTGCAGCGGCAGGAGGATCAGCAGGTCGGGGAAGGTCCGGGCCAGCCGGGCCAGCCCGCGGCTCACCGCCTGCATGGACTCGCCCCAGTTCTCCCGGCGGTGCAGGGTCACCAGCAGCAGGCGACGGGCCCCCGCCTCGACCTGCTCGGCGGCATCCGCCAGCGCCGGATCCGTGAAGGGCGTGGGGCGGGCGGCCGCGAACAGCAGCGCGTCGATGACGGTGTTCCCGGTGAGCGCGATCGACTCGCCGGGCACGGCCTCGGCCAGCAGGTTTGCCCGGTTGGAGGCGGTGGGCGCCAGGTGCAGGGAGGCCACACGGGTGATCAGCCGGCGGTTGGCCTCCTCGGGGAAGGGGGTAAAGAGGCTGTCGGTGCGCAGGCCCGCCTCCAGGTGAACCACCGGGATCTGCCGATAGAACGCGGCCAGGGCGGCGGCCAGGGCCGTGGTGGTGTCGCCGTGCACGATGACGGCGGCGGGCCGCTCGGATGCCAACACCGGGTCTAGCCGCTCCAGCACGCGGGCCGCTATCTGCGCGAGAGGGGCGCCGGGGGAGAAGATGTCCAGGTTATGGTCCGGGACGATGCCGAACACCCGGTTGACCTGATCCAGCATCTCCCGGTGCTGGCCGGTGAGCACGGTCACCGATTCGAACCGCGCGTCCCTAGCCAGCGCGGTGATCACCGGCGCCATCTTGATCGCCTCGGGGCGGGTGCCATAGACCGTCATCACTCGGGGCCGGATGGAGGGCCGGACGGCGGGGCTGGTGGTCATCTCAACGATCCTGTTCGCGGGCGAAGGTGCACTCCACAGTACTCCGCGCTTGCGCCCGGTGCCCCATCGCGGCCCGGCCTGCCGCCCGTGATGTCCGGCCTGCGTGCCCCGTGTTCGGGCGCTTCGCTTCCTTCGGCGGGGCCCTTGGCCTCGGTCAAGGGTGAGCAAGCTCCCCCTCACCTCGGCCTGCGTGCCCCGTGCAGGACTTGAACCTGCGACCAAGAGATTATGAGTCTCCTGCTCTAACCAACTGAGCTAACGGGGCGCGGCCCAAAGGTAACATACCGCCCATGGCCGTTCGTGAAATCCGCACCCTGCCCGACCCCTGCCTGCGTACCAGGTGCGACGAGATCATGCAGGTCGACGAGGGCGTACGCGCGCTGATCGCCGACCTGGTCGAGACCGTCGACTTCGACGGCCGTGCCGGCCTGGCCGCCAACCAGATCGGGGTGGGCCTGCGCGCCTTCGCCTGGAACATCGAGGACGAGATCGGCTACGTCATCAATCCGGTGCTGGTGGCCACCGACGGCGAGCAGACCGACGACGAGGGCTGCCTGTCCGTGCCCGGCCTCTGGTACCCCACCTCGCGCGCCTGGTACGCCAAGGTGGAGGGGATCGACCTCGACGGCGAGCCGGTCACCGTGGAGGGCACCGGCCTGATGGCCCGCTGCCTGCAACACGAATGCGACCACCTCGACGGCAAGTTGTACCTCGACCGGCTCGATCGCCCCAATCGGGTTAAGGCGATGAGGCAGCTGCGGGAGCAGCTGTAGCGCCCAGAGCGACACGGAGCGACACGGCGCGCATCGTCAGGCGACACTCCGCGCCGCCTGGAGGTCACGGATAGCGCGGAGGGCGTCGCCTTCGGGCACACTTAGGGCCATCAGCGCACTGCTGGACCCGAGGA
>WRIF01000232.1 GCA_009782865.1 Promicromonosporaceae bacterium | reverse complement strand
TCGCGCACCACGGGCACCACCTCCTCGCGCACCGTAAACGAGCCGAACCACTGCGGCTCGCGGGGACGCTGGATCTGCACCTGGGCACGGGCCTGCTCGAAGAGCTCGCGCTGCGCCTCCGAGGCGACCGAGCCGACGATGTCCTCGTAGTAGACGGTGGCGCCCGTCGAGGGGCGGCAGTGCGCCACGGAGATGAACGAGCCCTCCCGCGTCGGCACCCAGAGCACAAGGTCAGCGAAGGCCAAGTCCGAGACCACCTGCCAGTCACCGATCAACAGGTGCAGCCACTCCACGTCGCTGGCGGGCAGATCGCAGTGGCGCGAGATCAGGTCACTCATGGCAGACACGGGCCTCAGCCTATCTGCCCCCTCCTCGACCGTCGAGAATAGGCCCAACCCGCTAGAATCGGGGCGTGCACCTAAACGTTCAGCAGACCTATGCGGCGACGGTGATAGCGGTGGCCGCCATGATGACCAATGAGGACTTCCTGCAGCGCCGCTCCCGACAGACCGTCGGTGAGGGCACGATAGATCGCATCGACATCGACCGCGACGGCCCCGACGGCGTGACCGTCATCGTGCGGCGCACCCTGCCCACCGATCTCATCCCCGCCCAGGCGCGGGCGCTGGTCGGAAACTCGGTGGAGGTGCTGCAGGCCGAGGTGTGGGAGCATCCCACCGACCAGCGGGCCCAAGGCACGGTAGCCCTAGAGATCACGGGCGTTCCGGTGCGCATGACCGGAACGGTAGCCATCGAGGCCGAGGACGACGGCTGCCGGGTCACCTACAACGGAAACCTCTCGGCCAACATTCCCCTGTTCGGCTCCCTAGTGGAGGAAGCAACCGCCACCATGGTCCGTCGTGCCCTCGCCTCCGAGGAAGCGGCGGGACGGCTTTGGCTCAAGGAGAACAATGACTAGCCCCACCCTGCCGATTCCCGGTCCGTCCTCCCGGAGGCCGGCCCTGGCCCACTGCCCGCCCTTTACCCCCTCCGCGCCGCTGCCGCCCACCGGCAACGCCACCGGGGAGGTGGCCTTCCCGGGGAACTTCTTGTGGGGGGCGGCCACGGCGGCCTTCCAGATTGAGGGCGCCGCCTGGGAGGACGGCCGCAAGGACTCCATCTGGGATGCGTTCTGCCGCGTTCCCGGGGCGGTGGCTGGAGGCGATGACGGGGCGGTGGCCTGCGACCACTACCACCGGTACCGCGAGGACGTGGCCCTCATGCGGTCGCTGAACCTGGGCGCATACCGCTTCTCCACCTCCTGGGCGCGGGTGTGTCCAGATGGTGGCGCCCCGAACCCCAAGGGCCTGGACTTCTACTCCCGCCTGGTCGATGAACTGCTCGGCGCCGACATCCTGCCGTGGGTGACCCTGTATCACTGGGACCTGCCGCAGGCGCTGGAGGAGCGGGGCGGCTGGCCCAGCCGCGACACCGCCTACCGCTTCGCCGACTACGCGATGGCGGTCCATGACGCCCTGGCGGACCGGGTGCGGGTGTGGACCACCCTGAACGAGCCCTGGTGCTCGTCGTACCTGAGTTACACCGGGGGCGAGCACGCGCCCGGACGAATGTCTCGCTCCGATGGCGTAGCCGCCGCCCACCACCTGCTGCTCGCCCACGGCCTGGCCGCCGAGGCGATCAAGGAGGTGGACCCGCAGGCCAGCGTCGGAATCACCCTGAACTTCACCGTCGCGGATCCGGCCGATCCCTCCCGACCGGAGGACGTGGCCGCCGCCGCCAAGCAGGACGGCCTGTTCAACCGCAACTTCCTCGACCCGCTCATGTGCGGGAAGTACCCAGACGATGTCCGCGCCTGGCTGGCCCCCTACGGGCTCGACGAGCTGGTCAAGCCCGGGGACCTGGCGATCATCTCCACGCCGATCGACGTGCTCGGGGTCAACTACTACAACGGCGCCTGCGTCGGCGGCTCCCCGCAGCCGGTCACCGACGCGACGCTCAACAACCGGCCCGACGGCGTGCGCGACGACGCGGATGCCGGGGTGCGCCCCACCCTGCCGCCGTCCCCCTCACCGGAGGACATCTTCTGGTACGCGCGCGACCTGCCGCGCACGGCGATGGGCTGGGAGGTGCAGCCTGAGGGGCTCACCCGGCTGCTGACCCGCCTGCACGATGACTACACCGGCCCGCGGGACGTCGCCCTCTACGTCACGGAGAACGGGGCGGCCTACGAGGATCGCGCCGACGCCGACGGAATGGTCGACGACACGGCCGACCGGCTCGCCTTCTTCGACGCCCACCTGCGGGCGGTGCGGGATGCCATCGACGCCGGGGCCGATGTGCGCGGCTACTTCGCCTGGTCGCTGCTGGACAACTTTGAGTGGGCGCACGGCTATCGCAAGCGCTTCGGCATCGTCCGCACCGACTACGAAACGCTCACGCGCACCCCCAAGGCCTCCGGGCGCTGGTACGGGCAGGTGGCGGGCAGCGGCGTGGTTCCACCCCTGGCCGGCTGAACGCAACCGGCTGAGCGCAACCGCCTGATCAAGGCGGCTTGACCGCAGTGGGGTGACCTCAGCGGAGTAAGCAGGCGGGCGGTTGGCCGCTCGCCTAGGCAGGCTCGGCGGCCAGCTGCGCCGCCTCGATCTGCCTGGCGGAGCGGCGACGAATGGTCACCCAAATCAGCAGCGCCACCGCCTCGACCGCGTACACCACCGTGAGCACCACAAACAGCCAGCGGAGGCTGTAGTTGCGCATGACGAACGAGGACACCTGGTTGCCCACCAGGCCGGCGATGGCCCAGGCCGACAAGACCAGGCCGTGCACGGTCGAGAGGTACTTCATGCCCCAGTTCTGGTGCAGGATGTTCGGCATACAGGCGAAGCCACAACCGAACATGAACTGGATCACAAACACCAGCGAGAACGAGATCGCCACCGACTGTGGCTTGGTCGCGGCGAGCAGGGCCATGCCCAGGGAGGCGCCCACCATCAGGTAGTACGGCAGGTGCTTGAGCTTCAGGTGGTCTTGCAGGGTGGACATGATCATCCGGCCCGCCAGGTTGGCGAACGCCGTGATCATCACTAGGGCCAGGTAGTTCGGGTAGCCGCCGCCGTAGTTGTAGATCTGCTTCTCCCGGCTGATCAGGGCCAGGCCGCCGGCGATGTTGAGGAAGAAGATCAGCCACAGGAAGAGGAACTTGCCAGAGGAAATGACGGACCAGGCGCTGAACTTGTCGCTGAGGATCACCGGGTTGTCGTCGACGTAGGGCGGCCGGTAGAGCAGCATGGCCGCCGCGACCAGTCCGATCCCGTAGGCGACCGCCAAGATGTAGAACACCTCGTGCGGCGCGAAGCCCTGCAGCATCCACTCGATGAGCGGGTTGGCGATCACCCCGGCCAGGCCGAACGCGGCGATCGACAGGCCGGCGGCGAAGCCCTTGGCGTTCTCCATCCAGATCATCATGGTCTTGACCGGGGTGATGTAGCCCAGGCCGAGGGCCAGGCCCTGGATCGGTCCGAAGCCGATCAGCATGATCCACGGATTGCGAAGCTGGATGCCCAGGCCGGTGATCAGCCAGCCGGCGGTGAAGAACCCGGCGGTCAGCCAGGCCGAGACCCGCGGGTTCTTCTCCACGATCTTGCCACCGAAGGCGGCCGACATGCCCAGGAAGAAGATGGCGATCGAGAAGGCCCAGTCCAGCGGCGGGTCGGAGAAGCCCGTGTACTCCTGCACGTGCTCCTTGAAGAGGGTCCAGCAGTAGACCGAGCCGATGGCGAAGTTGATGAGCACCATCGGCAGGATGCCGTTGACATACTTGTTCTTGGCCATGTCGCCTTCTTCCTAGACAGCGGAATTGCTGCCGTTCATCCTTCACCCGTCTACGGTGCGGGTGCGTGCGGGTTGGCGCTAAGAAGGCCAGTGGATGGGTAG
>WRIF01000231.1 GCA_009782865.1 Promicromonosporaceae bacterium | reverse complement strand
CGCCGGGGCCCACCCAGCGCGGGTGCAACGCGGGTTCGGCAAAGACGTCGACGAAGGAATGGTCGGTGGCGGGCACCGGGAAACGGTCTTCTGCCACCACCGGCCAGCCGTCTGCCCAGTCGATGCCGGCCAGGAAGGTTTCCCGGCCATTGACATGGAAGGACGGGGTCTTGCCGCGCGGGCGCACCCCGAGGTAGACCATGGCCCAGGTGCCGTCGGCCAGCTGCACCAGGTCGGCGTGGCCCGTGTTCTGCACGGGGTGTTCTTGGGAGCGGTGGGAGAGAATGGGGTTGTGCGGGGCCGCTTCCCAGGGGCCGTCTAGGGTGCGGGCGCGCCCGATGGTGACGCAGTGTCCGCGCTCTGTGCCCCCCTCGGCCAGCAGCAGGTACCACCACCCGTCGATGCGGTAGAGGTGCGGCGCCTCGGTGGCGCGCAGGCCGGTGCCGGGCCACAACAGGCGGGGCTTAGCGAGCATTTCGCCGGTGGTCGGGTCGATGGGCACGCTGGCGATCCCACTGAGAGTGGGCAGGGCGGACGCCCAGGTGAGGTGACAGACCCCGTCCTCGTCCCAGGCGAGGTCTGGGTCGATGCCGATGGCGCCGCGGACGAAGATCGCCTCCGACCATGGCCCGGCCGGGTCATCCGCCCAGACGATCAGCTGGCCCTCGCGCACTCGTCCCACATCGGTGGTGACCAGCCAGAAGCGGCCGTCATGGTGGCGCAGCGTGGGAGCGTAGATTCCCACCAGGCCGCGACCTGCGTTGGGCGGCAACTGGTGAGGGCCTTCCAGGGCGTTGCCGAGCAAATCCCAGTTCACCAGGTCGGTGCTGCGGTGCAGCGGCACGCCCGGCAGGTACTCGAAGGTCGAAGTGGCGAGGTAGTACGTGTCGCCGACGCGGCAGATCGACGGGTCTGGGTGAAAGCCGGAGATGATGGGGGTGTTCACTTTTCTAGGGCTCCTCTAGTGATTCGGCAAGGCAAGGTCGGCCAAAGCGGGCGGGTTCAGCGAGCGGCCAGGGTGGCGGGCCTAGCGGGTGATCAGGGTGGCGGTGGCCGGGGCGCAGCCATCGGCGGTAACTGAGATGGTGATCTCGCCTGGGCCGGTCGGCCGGATGATGGCTAGGGCGCGGCCGTCGAACAGGTCGCGCGTAGGGCCGGTGAACGGTTCGGCGGTGCGGGGATTCCCCGAACCGAGGGCGACGAGTTCTCCAGGTCCCGTGACGCTCACCGTCACCGGGCGGTCCCGGTCGGCGCGCAGGATGCCGGCTCCGTCGGTCAATTCGAGGTCGACGTAGCCGAGGTCGTTCGCCGCCTGCAGTTCGACGCGATCGGGGGTAGCCGTGAGGACTAGCTCAGGCCCGGCTGAATTGAGCGTGGTGCGCCCTATCTCGCTGCCGGCGCGGGAACAGACCGCCACCAGCTCTCCCGGGGCATAGGTCATCTCGACGGAGGCGACATAGGGCAGCTGCTCTCCGAAGACACCCTTGCCCACCTCGGCGCCGTCCAGGTAGAGGGCCACCTCGTCGGCATCGGCGTACACCTCGACCACGACGGGCTGGCCCTCGAAGCCCTCCCAGGTCCAGGTGGACACCGAGTCACTCCAGGCCCACGGGCCGCGCAACTGCGGCTTGCCGTAGTGCTCGGGGCGCTGCACGGCTAGATAGGGCTCCTGGCGCAGTCCGAAGACGATCTCCCGGTAGTACGAGATCGGGCGGCGGTAGCCGACTATGTCGATGTCTCCGGTGAACGCGGTCAGGCCGGGATAGCCGTCCGACATTGGGCGCACGATTTGCCCGTCCTCGCCCGGGTAGCCGATCCGGCCGACCCCCACCTCGCCGAGATAGTCCCAGCCCGTCCAGGTGAAGTCGCCGATCACGTTGGGCAGGGTCTTGACCAGCTGCCAGTTGTTGGCGATGCGGTTGGGGAAGGTTTCGGTGCCGACGACTACGCGCTCGGTGTCGATCTCGTACCTGCCGTCGCCGTAGTTGAAGCCGGCGATATCGAGGGCCTCCACCGCCTCCTCGATCCGCGCCGAGACCGGTGGGGCGGCAGAAATCAGGTTCATCTGGTCGCTGATCTGCGCCATCATGGTGTTGACGCCGCCGCCTTCCCCGGTGGCGGCGGCCTGCGTCAGGGCCTCGCGCTGCCGCGCCATTCCGGCGAGCACCATGTCGATGGCCGCGACGAAGCCGTTTACTCCGTTGGTGACGGGGCGGGTGGGGTCGAGTTCGCGCACCTTCTCGGCCAGGATGCGGCTCCAGCGGCCGCCGTCGGGCTGCCCGAGCTCCGGGATTTCGTTGCCGATCGAGTACATGATTACCGAGGGGTGGTTGCGGTCCTTGGCCACCAGTGCCGTCAGGTCGCGTTCCCACCAGTCGAGGAAGTTGTAGGAAGCGTCGAAGTCGCTCTTGGCCGAGGTCCACATGTCCCAGGACTCGTCCATGACCAGCATTCCGAGGCGGTCACAGGCGTCCAGCAGGGCGGAGCCGGCGGGGTGGTGGGACATCCTGATCGCGTTGAAGCCGGCCGCCTTGAGCCTGGCGACTCTTCTCTCCTCGGCGACCAGCACGGAAACGGCGCCGAGGGGACCATTATCGGCGTGCAGGCAGGCGCCGCGCAGCAGGGTCGGCTCGCCGTTGAGGCGCAGGCCACGACGGGCGTCGTAGGCGATGGTGCGGATGCCGAAGGGGACCGTCTCGATGTCAGCAGGGTTCGCGGTATCCGCCTGGTCACCGGTGGCCAGCGAAACGGTTGCGGTGTACAGGTCGGGGTGCTCGACGCTCCAGCGGCGCGGCTCGGGCACGGGCAGCCGCAGCCGAGCGGTGCCCGACTCGCCGGGACGTAGCGTGATCGGGGTAGATCCCTCGGCCACCCGGGCACCCGCCGGATCGGTGAGGACTATCGAGACGCGGGGCGAGGCGGTGAGCAGGGTGCCGTTGGTGGCGGAAACGGCGACCTCGACGGTGGCGAACTCGTCGTCGACCTCTGGGGTGGTGATGACCACCCCGTCGTTGGCGAGGTGCAGCGGCTCCTTCACCACTAAGAAGACATCGCGGTGAATGCCCGCGCCGGCGTACCAGCGGCTGTCGGCGTGGGTGCGACACTCGACCTTGACTTCGTTGGCCGTTGGCTCGTCGCCGACACCGAAGCGCAGGTGTTCGTCGAGGCGGACGAGGAAGCGCGTGTAGCCGTAGGCCCACTGTCCGGCCAGGACGCCGTTGACGTAGACCGCGGCATCACGGTAGACCCCGTCGAGCTCCAGGTAGAACCGCTTGCCGGCATCGCTCGCCTTAGTGTTCAGCGTCTTGCGATACTCGAAGGCTCCGCCCGGATGCCACCCGTTGGTGTGCCCGTCGGCAAGGGAGGGGTCGCGTTCGGCGCCGATCAGGGCGTCGTGCGGCAGGGTGACCTCTGTCCAGGTGCGGGTGGCTCCACCCAGTTCCTGGAAGACCGTCGCCCGGCGGCGAAACTCCCAGCCAGCGTTCCAGTTTTGGCGGTCGGCATACATCGGTGTAGTCCATTCTGCAGTAGGTATCGCGCGTTACTCGGAGTATTGCACGATGAGGTAACGCGCGTCAACTGGTGAGCGTCGACGCCGCGGTAGCGACTACAGTCCTGCTCGGCAGCCGCTGCGGGCTGGAATCCGCTGCCTTCGGGCCGGGAAGAGAGACGAAACGCCGCGGTTAGGCCATAATCAGGACATGAGCCCCGCCTACCGCGTGATGACCGTCTGCACCGGCAACATCTGCCGCTCTCCCATGGCCGAGATCGTGCTACGCCAGGCGCTGGCCGCGGCGGGCCTGGGCCGCGACGTGACGGTCGAGTCGACCGCCGTCTACAGCGAGGAACAGGGCAACCCCATCGACCCGCGCGCCAGCCGCTGGCTGGTGGCCCACGGCTACGCAGGCGGAGCCAAGCATA
>WRIF01000230.1 GCA_009782865.1 Promicromonosporaceae bacterium | reverse complement strand
AGCCCCACGCACTCCCCGGGACGGATGTCGAGGGAGACTCCCTTGAGCGCCCGGAACGGCTTGGCGCGAAACCCCTTGGTGGGGGATTCGACGACCAGATCGTCGACGGTCAACAGCGGCGCGACGTTCATGCGCCCACCTCCTGTAGTTGGCGCTCGGCGGCGGGCCGCAGGCTGGCAGGCACCCGATAGGCCTCGCGCACCTCGTGGGGGTCGAGGATGGCCCCGAACAGCTGCCTGGTGTAGGCGTGGTGATGGGTGTCGAAGATTGTCTCCGTCTCGCCGCGTTCGACGATGTGCCCCTCCTGCATGACCAGCACGCGGCCACAAAGGTCTGCGACGATGCCGAAGTTGTGGGTCACCATGAGGATGCCGACCCCAAGGTCTCGCTGCAGGTCGCGCAGCAGGTCCAGGATCTCGGCCTGCACCGTGACGTCCAGCGCGGTGGTCGGCTCGTCGGCGATGATTAGGTCGGGGTTGCAGGACACGGCGCGGGCAATTAACACGCGCTGGGCCATGCCACCGGAGAGCTCGTGCGGATAGGAGCTGAACACCCGCTCGGGGCGCGGGATGCCCACCCGGTCTAGCAGTTCGATCGCCCGAAGCTTGCCCTTGGCCTTGCTCAATCCCAGGTGGTGTCGCATCGGCTCGACCAGTTGCGACCCGACGGTGAACGACGGGTCCAGGTTACTCATCGGCTCCTGGGGGATGTACGCGATCTGCGCGCCGCGCACCTTCTCCAACTCCTTTTCCGAGAGGCGAGCCAGGTCGACACCCTTCCACAGCACGCGCCCAGCCAGAATCCCCCCGCCGCTCGAGAGCAGGCGCAACACCGCGAACGCGGTCTGCGTCTTGCCTGAACCGGACTCCCCGATCAGGCCGACGACCTCGCCCCTGCGAACCTGAAAGTCGATGCCGTGGACGATCTCCTTGACTCCGTCGGGGCCTTGATAGCCAATCTTCAGGCCCTCGACGCGCAGCAGCTCGTCCGCCGCCATCTCGATCTCCCCGCCGAAGTCCTCCGCAATCTCCAGCTTGACCGGCCGACGGGCCTTCCGGCTGGGGGTGCCCTGGAGGGTGTCGCGCAGGGCGTTGGCGAACAGGGTCAAACTAAGGGTGGTGATGGCCAAGATCAGGCCGGGCCACACCACCAAGATCGGCTGCTGGAAAATCCGGGAAACGCCGTCGTTGAGCATGGCGCCCCAGGTGACCAGGGTCAGATCGCCCAGGCCTAGCACCTCCAGGCCGGTCTGCATGCTCAGCGCCAATACGGCGATGAAACCGGCCTGCACAATCAGCGGGCCCCGCACCACGCGCAAGACGTGGCGGAAGATGATCCGCGCGTCCGTCAGGCCTGCCACGCGCGCGGCGTCCACGTACAGCTCGTCGCGCACGGACTGGACGGTCTGGCGCACCAGGCGGAAGACCGCGGCGGAGACCAGCGTGCCGAAGACGAGCATCGAAACCCACATCGAGGGGCCGGTGACGGAGCGGGCCGCGAGCATGACGACCATGCCCGGCAGGGCCATCAGCACGGCGCCGACACCACTGGCTAGCTGGTCGAACCACTTGCCGAAGTAGCCGGCCAGCAGGCCGGTGACGGTGCCGAGGGTCACTGCCGTCGTCAGGCCAACCAGGGCACCAAGCAGCGACATTCGCGCCCCAAACAACAGCCGGGCGAACACGTCACGTCCCGCAGAATCCGCGCCCAGGATGTGGCCTGGGGTGAAGGGATCGGCCAACGTCGACTGCAGGTTGGCATAGAACGGATCGTGACTGGTCAGCAACGGCGCGCAGATCGCGGCCAGGACGATGATGGCCAGCACCGATAGGGCCACCACGGCCAGCGGGTTGCGCAGGAGACGGCGGGCGACACCGTCGTTAGCCTGGCTCATTCGACACGCACCTTCGGGTTGAGCCAACCCTGGATCAGGTCGATGATCAGGTTGACGAGGATGACGATGATGGCGATGGTGACGACCACTCCCATGATCACCGGGATATCGCCCTGCATGGTCGACTGGGCCGAGAGGGTGCCCAGGCCCGGGATGACGAATAGGTTCTCGATGACCACAGCGCCGCCCATCATGCCGATGAACTGCAGGCCGAGGACGGAGATGCCGGGGCCGGCCGCATTGCGCAGGGTGTGCTTGTAGATCACGGAGCGGGCGGGGACGCCGCCAGCGCGCAGGGTGCGTACGTAGTCTTGCCCGAGCACGTCGATCATCGCGCCGCGCACCTGCTGGGCGGCGCCAGCCACCCCGCTGGAGCAAAGCGCCAGGACCGGCAGGAGCACCGAGGCGAGCCAACCGCCCACGGACTCCGAGGGCTGGACGAACCCGGTGGGATTCAGCCAGCCGAGGTTGATCGCGAAGACGAGCACCAGCGCCAGGGCGATCAGGAAGCTCGGGATGGCGACCCCCAACAGCGAAACAAACTGGACGACGCGGTCCACAATCCCGCCGGCGCGGGTGGCGGCCGCGACGCCGAGGACGGTGGCGACGATGGCCGACACGCCCACGGCCAGCAGCACCAGCGAAAGCGTGACCGTCAAGCGGGTGGCGAGCAGCTCACTGACGGAAGCGGCACGGAACCAGGACTGGCCGAAGTTGCCGCGCACCGCATCGGCCAGCCAGGTGCCGAACTGCGCGATCAAGGGGCGATCAAGCCCCATCTCGGCGGCGCGGGCGCGCACCACCTCCTCGGAGGCCAGATCACCCAGCAGGTTGCGGGCGATGTCTCCGCTGGTCAGGTACAGCAGGCTGAAGGCCAGGACTCCCACGACAAAGATCATCAAGATCCCGACGCCGAGTCGGCGGCCAAAGAAGGCAAGCATCATCTACCTCGGTTGCACACAGGATGGGTGGATGGGATGCGTGGGGGCGGGGATGGATTCCCGCCCCCACGCCGAGTCGACCGGTTATCCAGCCGGGGAGAGCAGGTACATCGGCGGCACCACGTTGTCCGCTGGCGGACGCAGCGACACGGAGTCGTTGGTGAGGTAGATGACGTCGGGCATCCACATTGGCGCGAACCACGCCTCTTCCACGAGGTAGCGGTTGAGGTCCTGCGCAGCCTGGGCGGATTCGGCCTCGGTGCCAGTCTGGATGATGCGAATCCACTCGGTGATCTCGGCGCGCTCGGACCCCAGGGGGTTCCACTGCGCGCTGGGCTGGATGAACGATTGGATGTTGCGCCAGTCGTTGATGGTCGACAGCGACATCAGAATCAGCGGATGGCGGCCCGAGGCGACCTCGCCGAAGAACGCGGTGCCGTCCACCGGTTCAATGACCAACTCAATCCCGATGTCGCGAAGCATCTGCTGGACCTGGGCGAGCGTGGCCGAGTTGATGACCGGGGGTACGGGCATCGTCATGGTGAAGCCGTCGGGCGCGGCCTCGGCCATCAGCTCGCGGGCGCGGTCTGGGTCAAACAGGTAGCGATTGTCCAGCTCGGGGAGGTGTCCCGCGGTGACGGGACCGAAGGCCTGATCGGTGGCGGTGCCGTTGCCCTGCACGATGACCTCGAGCATGGCATGTGTGTCTAGGGCGTAGTTGATGGCCTGGCGGACGCGGACGTCGGCCAACTCGGGAATGAGAGTGCCGTCGCGGTCGAACAGCACCAGACCGTGCCAGTCAAGCGGCCAGGAGGTGCGAATCAGGCCGGCGTCCTGCAGCTGGTCGAGGGCGCCGAGATCACCGATGAAGGTGCCGGCGTCGATCTGGCCGCCGAGGAAGGCGTTAGCCATCGCGGTGCCGTCGGCGTACATCGCGACGGTCACGGTCTCGAATCGCTGCCACGAGGTGTCCCAGTAGCCCGGGTTGTGGCGGAAGGTGTACGAAGCGCCGCGCACGGAGGCGTCGGCGTCCAGGATGTACGGGCCTGAGCCGACCGGGTTGGCGTTGACGTCGGGGTCGTCCCAGGAGGCGGGT
>WRIF01000229.1 GCA_009782865.1 Promicromonosporaceae bacterium | reverse complement strand
AGACCACCACCGACAGCCAAGGCCAGGTCGTCCGCCGTGGCACCTGCGGCGTCGTCTCAGAGTCCGCCATCGTCCTGCCGCCGCCGGAACAGCCCAAGCCAAAGATCACGACCAACGCTCCACAGCACGCGAACGTCGGCGACAGGATCAAAGACGAGGCCATCCTGACCGGCCCGTTCCTGAAGGGAACCCAGGTCGAGTTCTGGTATCAGCACACCGACTACACGAATCCGGGCGCGGCCCGCGACGAAATGAAGTGTGACACGCCCGACCCCGCCAAGACCGACGGCGCGGTCAAGATCGGCGTCACGATCCTCGACCACGACATCGCCGAAGGTGTAACGGAGAAGCTGTACTCGCCCGAGTTCACCTCAGACAAGGAAGGCTGCACCTGGATCAAGGAAACCGCCTACACCACCCACGACAAGGACAAGACCGTCCTCGCCGAAGGCTACTTCGGAGCTGCCAACGAACGGACCATGTGGCACTCCAAGATCAAAGTCGCAACCGGCGGCAGCCTCGCCAACACAGGGGCCAGCGTCACCTGGCCCGCGATCATCGGCGGCCTCGGCATCCTGATTGGAGCCACCCTCATCGGCGTCGCCGCCTGGCGTCGCAGACAGATCAACTGAACCTTCCCCAACCAGAGGGGCCTGTCACCTAGGGGTGATAGGCCACTCGTTCCGTTGCCGTCACAGTGTCTGCGAACTGTCCTCAATCGGAATAGAAGTCTCTCCCATCTACTGTCGCCCGCGAGTATCCGACCGTCCCGAGATTGATCCAGCAGGCACAGCCATAGCCTGTGGCTTCGCATGATCGACGTGCGATCTCGTGTGCTCTCGCGTCTCGGGAACGCCAGCGGTCAAGGAACCACTGTGCAAACACCTCGATCTCGATCTCACCCAGCATGTCTTGACGCTTGCCTCGGACTATTCGAAGGGCAATGTGGGTATCATCCAGACGCCTACGCCGCGAATCGAGGGCGCTGGCAATAATTTCTCGGAGCCTCTTACCCGGAACATCAAAATCGTCCGCAACGACATCCGAGAGTGTCAGAAGCACTGAAGGCATGAGTTACTCCTTCTCTTCTTCAGTTGGGCGTGGAAATCGGAAACGAATCGCGTCGAACCCAAAGTGGCGCTGTGTGCCGCAAAACTCGCCTCCGAGTCCGAGGATCATGCGGTTGGCAGCTTGGTTGTCAGCACGAACCAGGCCGTAGACCTGCGAGACCCCGACGGACCAACACTTCTCAAGAAGGGTTGTGGTAATCCGCGATCCCAGCCCACGCCCCTGATACGACCGCCCGAGATACACGACGAACTCGACTTCGTCATCTCCCTCTGCCATGACCTGAAGGCCGCATTGGCCCACCAATGATCCGTTCGGGTCCACGAGCGCCAGAACGCCGAATTGGTGCTTCCGGTAGTGTCCGATGCGGAAGCCAATGATCTGTCGGTATCTATCCTTGTTCGGCTCGGCCCAGTCCCACATGATTCGGGCATCTTCACGTCCGAGTCGCAGCAGTTCAGGGAGATCACCCTCCTGGAACTCGCGGAGGCCAAGCCCTGCGACCTCAGAGGTACCCAGAGGCCACGCGAGCTGTGCTCTGCCGATGTCGCCGACAGCAGGTTCGGACACCCGAAAATACAGCGGCAGCGATCCGCTGGCCAGTCTTACCTCCGACACTCGCTCGTACTCCGAAAGTGTGAAGGCCGGGACAGTTCGTATATCGTCAAAAGACCTTGGCGTCTGCCTCGATACAGCTATCCCGTTCCATGGAAACTGCGACGAAGAGTCCGTGAGAGCGATCTGGTTCCGCTTGGCGTGTGCAGTCCCACGATAGGCGGTGGGGAAGAACGACTCGATCATGCTGTGGTAACTCAGGGTCGCGTTTATCGCGGCATACTTGATGGCTGAGTCCGAGCAGATCGAGTCGAAGGCTTGCCACTCGTCGCGGTCTTGCGCCTGCTCCAGCGTGCCGTACACAACCTCGGACAAGATATCTCTAGGCAACGCCCGCATGCGCTCATCGTGCGCGTAGTTGCGCTTGATCCCGACTCGAAGAGTGGCGAGGCTCGCGGCTACGGAGGTCGATGAAGCCGCAAGCGAGCGGAGTCGCTCTGCAGTGCCGTCTATCACCTCCCAGGCACCGTCGAGACGATCAACTAGGTCCTTGAGGTGAACGAAACTGACAGTGCCCTGAAGGTTCATGAGATTCCTGAGTGCACGGAGCGTTGCGAAGTAGCTGATCTCCTGCACCGAGAACCTCGACCAGGGCGCGACCGGCGCTCTGGTCCACGGCATCATGGCGTCGATCTCCGAGTTCTACTCGCGGAATCTCTCGGCGGAAGTAACCAAGGGTCTGCGGCAGAAAGCGATCACCGGGGGCACCATCAACCGCGCCCCGCTCGGCTACATCAACATCCGCCAAACCGACGCCTCCGGCAGGGAGGTCCGCACCGTCGATGTCGATCCGGCCCGAGCGCCCCTGATCGCGTGGGCATTCGAGGCGTACGCGACCGGCGAATGGTCCCTGTCGGACCTGTGCTCCGAACTGGAGTTGCGGGGCCTCACGAGCTTACCGACGCCGAAACGCCCGGCGAAGCTGATCCGCATCAACACCCTCGCCCGGATGCTGCACAACCCCTACTACAAGGGAGAGGTCGTCTACAAAGGAGCCAGGCACATGGGCACCCACGACCCGCTGGTCAACGACCTGGTTTGGGCGAAAGTCCAAGACATGCTCGACGCTCACAACAAGGCCGGGGACCGCACCCAAGTCCACGACCACTACCTGAAAGGCTCCCTGTACTGCCACTGCGGCTCCAAGATGACCGTCAACATGACCACGAACCGCCACGGCGAGACCTACCCGTACTTCGTCTGCCTGGGCAGGCACACCAAACGGAACAGCTGCACCGCCCAAGCCGTCCTTGTATCCACCGTCGAGCGGCTCGTGGAAGACCACTACGCCACCGTCGAGATCAGCCCCGAAGCGTCCGAAGCCCTCGAAGGGATGATCGGGGAGATATTCGCACGCATCGACGCCACCAGCGAGCAAGAACGCGAAGCACTCGCCCGGCAAGCCCAGAAGCTCGAAGACCAGCAGTTGAAGCTGCTCCAGTCGTTCTACGACGACGCGATCACCGCAACCGTCCACAAACGCGAGCAGCAGCGCGTCGAGGAACACCTACAACAGATTAAGGCTCGCCTGGAAGCGTTCGAGATGGGCTGCAAAGACGCCCAGCTCCGCATCCGCGCCTACCTGGCGATGGCCACCAACGCTCAAGACTTCTACCTGTGCCTCGACCCCGCCGCCCGGCGGTTGTGCAACCAAGCGTTCTTCACCAAGATCATCCTCACCGAGGACTGGCGGATCGAACACACCTTCGAGGACGTGTACGACACGATCATGCAACCAGAGAACCGGCTGCGCGCCGACTACTGGCAACGCACCCAGCAGTTGCATCCAGACATCGACTTGACCGCACCGCTGCCCCCAGACCTCGCCAGGGACAGGGTTGGAACATCGAACCTATGGTGGAGCATAGGAGATTCGAACTCCTGACCTCTTCCATGCCATGGAAGCGCGCTACCAACTGCGCCAATGCCCCTCGAGCCCATCCAGTATAGACCAGTTGGCGCGGCAGCCAGGCCAAGCAGTCTGGGATACATTTGCTACTAGGGGGAGCGCCGACAGCCTGCCTGGCCCGGCTCAAGGGGCTTCTTGCGGCAAAACCGCGGGTCCTACGTCTAGACTATGCAGGCTAGGGGCGTCCAGATGAAAGGCTTGACTCATGTCGAAGGTTTTTTACTACTCCGGGGAGTCCTTCCCGCTGGAGATGCACAAAGTCCGCATTATCCAGAAGCTGAAGCTGCTGCCGATTGAGGAGCGTCTGCGCGCCATCGAAGGCGCCGGATACAACACCTTCT
>WRIF01000228.1 GCA_009782865.1 Promicromonosporaceae bacterium | reverse complement strand
TGACCACCGACAACCCGACCGTCAGCGCCTCGACTGTGTGGTTCTTCGGCTCGGCCGCTGTGCGGGGGGCTGGCTCTGATGATTCTCACACCATCCCCAGCCAGCTTCAGCGACTCTGCAACACGGCCCGGTTCCCGTGGAGGGTTGTCAATGCCTCAAACTACAACGGGCTCATCGACGAGCAAGCCATCCGCATGCTTGGTACCCTCCCGGTTGAAGGGGAAGACATCTGCATCTTCATGATCCGTCGTCCCGGGCTCTACGACGCCCTCTCCGCGATCTTCCCCACCTGCGACCTCGGTCAGGTCTTCGCACGTCCCCACTCCATGGGCGAAGTTTTCTGGGATTCCTCGTCCGTCAACGCCGCCGGAAACACTGCTGCAGCCCAGCGCCTCTTCACCACCTTGGGGCAGATGGTCCAGCGGTTGGGGGCCGGGCTGGCCGTGGTCCCGGCCTCGATCGCCAGCCCTGGCAACAGCGGTGAAATCCACCAAGAGCACATCACCAAGGCCACGGGCATTCAGGCTGTCCAGGATCATTGGGGCATCGCGCGTTCGGCGGTGATCGCCATTGGCGACGGCCTCAACGATCTGGAGGCCCTCGCCCATGCCGGGCTGGGGATCGCCATCGAGGGCTCCCCCCCAGACCTGCTGGCGGTCGCCGACGCCACCACGCCCCCGCCACACCTTGACGGCATCGCCGCCGCCTTCGCCACCCACCTGTAGCCATCGCCCGTCCGCGCAGCGAGTGGCAGCGGCGGGCCACGCCCGGTGGCGACGGTGGCGCTGAAGGGCCGAGGGCGCGCTGCCCGGGGTGGCCCCACCTGCAATCTGGCGTGCCCATGGCGGCGGCAGGCGTTTCTGGAGTGAGGTCGGCCTGGTGGCCGGCCCGACGAGCGCCCGGGTGAAGGCCCGCGGGGGCGAGCCGCGGCACGTAGGTGGGCGGAGCGAGGCATGCCAGGGCGAGGGTGTGCCAGGGCGGATGCCGCGCGGTTCCGGGCCGAAATGTGGCCGATGTGGGGAAAAGTGGAGTATTGTGGAGTGATTGGGAGGCCGAGGGGGTGTCCCGGGGAGCGAAGGGGAAGGTGCGGTCGGTGGCTGAACAGTTGCTCGGCGCCGGTCTCCTCCTGGGCTCCTACACCCCCAAGCTCGACGAGAAGGGGCGGTTGATCCTGCCCGCCAAGTTCCGTCCCCGCCTGGCGTCGGGCCTGGTAATGACCCGCGGACAGGAGCGCTGCCTGTTCCTCATGCCCATGGACGAGTTCTCGCGGATGTACGAGCAGGTGCGCCAGGCTCCGGTCACCTCGAGGCAGACCCGTGACTACCTGCGCGTGCTGCTCTCTGGCGCCTCCGACGAGGTTCCCGACAAGCAGGGGCGCATCTCGATCCCGCCGGTGCTGCGCGCCTACGCCGGCCTGAACAAGGAGGTGGCCGTGATCGGCACCGGCACCCGGGTGGAAATCTGGGACCTGGCCGCCTGGAACGACTACCTGGCCGAGCAGGAGGCGGCCTACTCCGACATCTCCGAACAGATCTTCCCCGATATCGGGTTCTGACAGCTTACGTCCCGAACGTGGGCCCCGTGGGCCTAGGGCTCTTGCCGTCGTTGACTCTGAGGCACTTCCCCAGTCTCAGATTCGCGCCGGTAGGAGGCCTAGACTTACGGGGCCCGCCACCTAACTCATCCCAGGGGAATCGCCTGCCATGTCCGAGCCAACTGCACCGACTGCGGCCGAACGCCACCAGCCCGTGCTGTTCCAGCGGTGCATCGACCTGCTGGCCCCCGCCCTGGCCGCCCCCGGCTCCGTGCTGGTGGACTGCACCCTCGGCATGGGCGGCCACAGTGAGGGCGTGCTCTCCCAGGTGACCACCGCCTCCGTGATCGGCATCGACCGCGACCCGCAGGCGCTCGAACTGGCCTCCGCGCGGCTGGCCCCGTTCGGCAAGCGCTTCACCCCGGTGCACGCCACGTACGACGACATCCAGGCCGTGCTCGACGAGCAGGGGCTCGACCACGTCCGCGGGGTGCTGATGGACCTCGGCGTTTCCTCCCTCCAGCTTGACGAGACCGAACGCGGTTTCGCCTACGCCCACGACGCCCCCCTCGACATGCGCATGGACCAGACCGCCCCGCTCACCGCCGCCGAGGTGCTCAACACCTACCCCGAGCGGGAGCTGGCCCGCCTCCTGCGCGACTACGGGGAGGAGCGGTTCGCCGCCAAGATCGCCCGCTCCATCGTCCGCCGCCGCACCGAACGCCCCTGGACGCACAGCGCCGAACTCGTCGACCTCATCCGCGCCTGCATCCCCGCCGCCACCCGCAAGGGCGGCGGCAACCCCGCCAAGCGCACCTTCCAGGCCCTGCGCATCGAGGTCAACGGCGAACTGGCGGGCCTGCAGGCCGCGCTGCCCGCCGCCGTCGAGGCCCTCGCGGTGGGAGGGCGCCTGGTGGTGGAAAGCTACCACTCCCTGGAGGATCGCCTGGTCAAGCACGAGATAGCGCGCGGCACCGCCACCAGTGCGCCCCCCGGCCTGCCCGTGGTCCCCGAGACGCACCGGCCCTACCTCCAGTCCCTGACCCGCGGCGCCGAACTCGCCGGCCAGGCAGAGATCGCCACCAACCCCCGCTCGGCCTCGGTGCGCCTGCGCGCCGCCGAGCGCCTCCGACCCACGCCCGGACACCTCCTGCCCGCGGATCGCGCGCGCCGGGCCGATAGGGTTTGGCGGTGACCACCCCCACGCATACCAGGCCTGCTGCAGCCCAGCCGTGGGCCCTGCAGGCCCTCGTTGAGCGCTACCACCTGCGGGCAGGCGGCTCAACCGCCGTCCAGGTGACCGGCGTCGCCTCAGACAATCGGGTGGTCACCCTCGGAGACCTGTTCGTCGCCCTGCCCGGCAGCCGGGTACACGGCGCCACCTTCGCCGCCGACGCCATCTCCCGGGGAGCCGTCGCGATCCTCACCGACGAGGCCGGGGCGGCGCTGCTTGGCGAGGGCGCCGGCGTGCCGGTACTCGTCGCGCCAGACCCGCGCCGCGTGGTCGGGCCCATTGCCGCCGACATCCACGGCCAGCCGGCGCGTAGCCTCACCACCTTCGGGGTCACCGGCACCAACGGCAAGACCACCGTCACCTACCTGCTCGACGCCATCAACCGCGCGCTCGGCCAGGTCACCGGGCTGATCGGCACCGTCGAGATGCGCTCGGGTGGCCGCACCCTGCCCTCCAAGCTCACCACGCCCGAGGCCGCCGACCTGCAATCCCTGCTTGCCGCCATGCGCGACGACGGCGTCCAGTCCCTCGCCATGGAGGTCTCCTCCCACTCGCTGGCCCTCGGCCGCGTCGACGGCCTGCGCTTCGACGTCGCCGGGTTCACCAACCTCACCCAGGACCACCTGGACTTTCACGGCACCATGGAGAACTACTTCGCCGCCAAGGCCGAACTGTTCACCCCCGAACGCGCACGTCACGCCGTCGTCATGATCGACGACGACTGGGGCAGACGCCTCGCCTCCACCCGCTCCCTCCCCACCACCACCGTCACCACCAAGCCCGCCACTCCCGCCCACCCGGCCACCCCGCCCGCCACCTGGACGGTGACCGAGATCACCGCCGCCGGGCTCGGCAGCGCCTTCACCCTGTCCGACAAGCACGGCGTAGCCCTGCGGACCTCCGTCAACCTGCCCGGCGAGTTCAACGTCGCCAACGCCGCCCTGGCCTGCGCCATGGTGCTCGCCAGCGGCGTCAGCGTCGAACAGCTGCAGGTCACCCTCGACCAGGCAGGCGGCATCAAGGCCGAGGTCCCCGGCCGCATGGAAGTGATCTCCGCGGCCGATCCACAGGTGATCGTCGACTTCGCGCACAACACCGAGGCCCTGCAGTTGGCGCTCGCGGCCACCCGCCACACCACGGTTGGCGGCCTGGTGGTTGTCTTCGGCGCC
>WRIF01000227.1 GCA_009782865.1 Promicromonosporaceae bacterium | reverse complement strand
GCCACCGCCGCCGGAAAGCCCCCACCGGCGACCGTCTTCGTCATCGGCGGGGGAGTGGCCGGCCTGGCCGCCATCGGCACGGCCGCCTCGCTTGGCGCCCACGTGCGCGCCTTCGACGTACGCCCCGAGGCAGGCGAGCAGATCGAGTCGATGGGCGCCACGTTTGTGCAGGCCAAGGCCGCGCAGCAGGCGGTGTCCACCGACGGGTACGCCTCCGAGCTGACCGCCGAGCAGGAGCGGGCCACCGCCGAGATGTACGCGGCCGAGTCCGCCCAGGCCGACATCGTCATCACCACCGCCCTCGTCCGCGGCCGGGCCCCCCGCACCCTGACCGCCGCCATGATCGCGGCGATGAAGCCCGGCTCGGTGATCGTCGACCTCGCCGCCAGTGGTGGGGGCAACGCCGAGGGCACCGTCCCGGGGGAGCGCGCCGTCTCGCCCAACGGGGTGATCCTGCTCGGCTACACCGACCTGCCTGGCCGCATGCCCGCCCAGACCTCCCAGCTGTACGGCACCAACCTTGTCAACCTGCTTAACCTGATGACGCCGGACAAGGACGGCCAGGCGGTGCTCGACCTTACAGACGAGGTAATCCGCGGCATGACCATCGCCCACGACGGCGCCGTGCTGTGGCCACCCCCGCCCGTGGCGGTCAGCGCCGCGCAGGCGTCTGCCGTGGCCGCCCCCACCCCCGAAGAGGCCGCCGCCGCCAAGGCGCGCTTCGCCCAGGAGGCGGCCGAGGCCGCCCGGCGCAAGGGCCTGCAGGCCCTGTTCGGAGGGGCGTTCGCCGCCGTCGCCCTCATGCTGCTGCTCACCTTCGGCCCACCGGCCTTCCTCGGTCACCTCACCGTCTTCGCGCTGGCCTGCGTGATCGGCTTCTACCTGATCAACGGAGTGGCCGCCGCCCTGCACACTCCGCTGATGAGCCACACCAACGCGGTCTCCGGAATAGTGCTCGTAGGGGCCATGCTGCAGATTGGCTCCAGTAACTGGGCGGTGACCGCCCTGGCCTTCATCGCCGCCACCATCGCGGCCGTGAACATCTTCGGCGGCTTCCTCATCACCCGGCGCATGATCGCCATGTTCCGGAAGGACCCCGTCTGATGCAATTCCTCCCCGTAGTCGAGACGCTCGACGGCGCCGCCGGCCGCTGGACGATGGTGGCGCAGGCCGCCTACCTGGTGGCACTGCTGCTGTTCATCTTCTCAATCGCCGGCCTCTCCAGGCAGAGCACCGCCTCGCGTGGCATCAAGATTGGGTTCACCGGCATCGTGCTGGCCATCGCCGCCACCATCGTCCTGGCGGTGCAGACCACCGAACGGCCGGTGGCCCTCACCCTCGCCCTGCTCTTCGCCGCGCTGTTGATCGGCGCCGCGGTCGGCGCCTGGGCCACGTTCAAGCGGCAGATGACGGCGATGCCGCAGCTGATTGCCGTGCTCAACGCCTCGACCGGCCTGGTGGCCGTGCTGATCGGCTTCTCCGAGTACCTGCTGATGCGCAACCAGCCCAACGCGGCCGGTGACATGGAGCTGGTGGTCATCGCCCTGGGGGTGTTCATCGGGGCCATCACCTTCGCCGGTTCGGGCCTTGCCGCCCTCAAGCTCAACGGCTGGCTGAAGTCCTCCCCGGCATCCCTGCCCGGCGGGCACTGGTTCAACCTGGCCGGCCTGGCCGCCGCCGTCGGCGCCACCGTCGGGCTGGTCGTCGCGCCACAGGGACTCTTCGGCCTGCTCGCGCTGGTCGCCCTGACCGTCGTCTCGCTCCTCTTGGGCCTCCATATGGTGTTTGCCATCGGCGGCGGCGACATGCCCGTGGTCGTCTCCTCCATCAACGCCTTCTCCGGCCTGGCCGTCGCGGCCACCGGCCTGATGCTGGGCAACAACCTGCTGATCGTCACCGGCGCGCTGGTGGGCTCCTCGGGCCTGATCCTCTCCCTGCTGATGTGCAAGGCGATGAACCGCTCGCTGCTGGCGGTGCTGCTGGGAGGGTTCGGGGCCGACGAGGGGGCCGCCCCCGCCGGGGAAGGAGCCGTGTACGAGGGCACCCACACCGAGGTGACCGTCGCCGAGACGGCCGAGCTGCTGCGCGAGGCGCGCTCGGTGGTGATCGTGCCCGGCTACGGCATGGCCGTCGCCAAGGCGCAATACCCGGTCGCCACCCTGGTGGCCAAGCTGCGGGCCGCCGGCAAGGAGGTGCGCTTCGCGGTGCACCCGGTGGCCGGGCGCCTGCCCGGACACATGAACGTGCTGCTCGCGGAGGCAAAGGTCCCCTACGACATCGTCCTGGAGATGGACGAGATCAACGAGGACTTCGCCCACACAGACGTGGTCTTGGTGATCGGCGCCAACGATGTGGTCAACCCGGCCGCCCTCGACGACCCGACCTCTCCGATAGCCGGCATGCCGGTGCTCACCGTCTGGGACGCGGCCCGCTCCATCGTCTTCAAGCGCTCGATGGCCACCGGCTATGCGGGCGTCCAGAACCCGTTGTTCTTCAAGGACAACACCTCCATGCTCTTCGGAGACGCCAAGGGGCGGGTGGAGGAAATCGTCGCCGCCCTCTAGCGCCTGCCGTCAGAGGTTGCAGGCCGCGAGCATCAGCGGGATCAGGCCGATGGCCTCCCGCCACGGCTCGAGGTTCCAGGTCTCCTTGTGGGGCGCCCCGATGGCATGGCAGATGAACTGCTCGTACATCGACTGGGAGTCGGCCTCCGGAACGAGGGAGACCAACTCCTCCCAGGCGACATCCCACTCGCCGGGACCGCCGGCGCGCGTCCACGCCGTCGGCTCCACGAACAGCGACGGCCCATCCGAGCGCTCCACCCAACGGTACGAGGCGATCGCCGGTGGGGCGGGTTCTGGAGCGGGAATCACCAGGGCGGGGCTGGAGGGCGGCGTGGCCGCCGGTGGCCACGGTGCCGGTGGTTCCAGGGCCGATGGTTCCGGTGTCGGTGACAGCGCGGCCTCTGGTTCCGCAGCCTGCGGGGCGGGCTCCGACGGCAGCGCCGGGACCGGCGGGGACGAGACGTCGTGACCGGCGGAGCAGGCGCCCAAGAGCAGCGCGCCCACCAGCGCAGCCCCGGCCATTCGTCGTTTCATGGCCGATAGACTAACGGCCATGGCAACCCCGTTGAAGCTGAACCCCCTGGGCGCAACCGGCCACCTGGTCTCCGAGATCACCCTCGGGGGCTCCCCGCTCGGCAACATGCCGCACCTGTACGGCGAGGAGGTGCCGGATCGGCGCGCCATCGAGACCGTGCACACGGCCCTCGACGCTGGAATCGTCACGATCGACACCTCGAACAACTACGGGGACGGGGAGTCTGAACGGCGGATTGGGCTGGCGCTGCGGGAGTACGGCGCACTACCCGCACACACGCTGGTGATCACCAAGGTGGATCCGCTGGACGGCGACTACTCGGGGGAGCGGGTGCTGCGTTCCCTCCAGGAATCGGCCGAACGTTTGGGCATTAGCCCGCTGCCGGTGGTGCACCTGCACGACCCGGAGGCCTGGGACTACGACTACCTCACCCAACCCGGCGGTGCGGTCGAGCAGTTGGTGCGGGCCCGCGACGAGGGCCTGGTGGGGCACATCGGGCTGGCGGGCGGAGACACCCGCGTGGGCGCCCGCTATTGGGAGCTCGGGGTATTTGATCTGCTGCTGGTGCACAACCGCTTCACCCTGGTGGATCGTTCGGCCCAGGGGCTGCTGGAGCGGGCGGCCGCCGATGGGGCGGGCCTGATCAACGCGGCACCGTTGGGCTCGGGCCTGCTCACCGATCCGCAGCGCTCGGCCAACTACTGCTATCACCCGGCCCTGCCGGAGGTGGCGGCCGCCGCCGAGGCGATGCGGGCCACCTGCCGGAGGTACGGAACCGATCTGCAGACGGCCGCCATCCAGTTCTCGACGCGCAGCCAGCGATTCGCCACCACCCTGCTCGGGATGTCGAAG
>WRIF01000226.1 GCA_009782865.1 Promicromonosporaceae bacterium | reverse complement strand
TCACCGCCAAGGGTCAAATTACCCTCAAGAAGGACATCCTCGCGGCGCTCGGCCTGCGGCCCGGAGAGAAGGTGATCGCCGAACCGCAGGAGACGGGCGGCGTACTGCTGAGGCCCGCCCGCAAGCCGACCGACTGGGCGGAGATGACCGGCCTGCTGCATCGCGAAGACGCGGCCTCCTTGTCTGTCGAGGAGATGAACGTCATCATCTCCAAAGGCTGGGCTGGCGAACTATGACCGTCGTGGCCGACACCAACGTTTTGCTACGCCTTCTTCTCGCTGACGATCCGCACCAAGGCGCCGTTGCAACGCGTGAGCTGACTGCGGCCGCAGTGGTGATCCTGCCCATCGTGGCGCTGTGCGAGCTGAGCTGGGTGTTGCGGCAGGGACTCCGCTACAGCGTGGCCGAGGTAGCCGACGCCATTGACCGTCTTGTCTCGGCCCCCAACGCTCAGTTTGATGAACGTCTGGTTGACGCTGGCCTCGCCGTGCTGCGAGCCGGGGGCGACTTCGCCGACGGCGTGATCGCCAACACTGGCCCTCCTGAGGCCAAGTACCTCACGTTCGACAAGCAGGCGGCTCGACTCGTCGGCAAGGCGGGGGTCAGGGTTCGTCTGCTGAAGTAGCGCCATCGCTGAGGCGACGGAAGCGCCAGCAGCCCGTCACCAGGCGTGCGCGTACACCTCGGCGAATAGCACGTCTGGGTCGACCTCCAGGCCGCGCGAGGTGAACCAGTTGCCCATGTTCACGCAGTCGCGATGCAGAAACTGCGTGGCGAACGGGCTGGCCGCCAGGTCCACCACCTGGGGCACATCGATCACCACCAGCCGCGGCCCGTGGGCGAGCACGTTGTACGGCGACAGGTCACCGTGCGCCCAGCCCAGCGAGGCGAAGGCGAACATCGCCTCCCGCAGTTGGTCGTAGTAGGAGGCCAGCAACGACGGCGACGGCCGCGCCTGGGCGAGGCGCGGGGCCGCAACCCCGTCGTCTCCGATGAACTCCATCAGAATCTCGGTGTCATCGATCTGCACGGGGTAGGGGACCGGGGCGCCAGCCTCCCACAGCTGGCAGAGCGCGAGGAATTCCGCGAAGGCCCAGGCGCCCGACTTGACCATCCGCCCATACTCGGACTTGCGGTTGTCGACGGCCCGCTGGTCGCGGCTCTTCTTCACCTTGCGGCCCTCGGTGTAGGAGCTGTCGCGGCGGAAGAGCCGTTCATCGGCGCCGCGGTAGCGCTTGGCCGCCAGGATTACAGATCGGGCCGGATCGTCGGGTACGGCGCGCTCGATCAGGTGGACATCGCCCTCCTTGCCGGTCTTCAGGATGCCGAGCTCGGTGTCGAGGGCGGCCGCATCGGTGACCAACCAGTCGGGATAGGGTTCGGGGCCGCGCTGGCCCTTGGCCACGAATGGCCAGGTGGACCAGCGGACGCCGGCTTGGGGTTCGGGGTTCGCCACATCGGTAGGCGTGTCGAGAGAGGTATCCAACAGGATCACGGAATTACTCCAAGGATGGGAGGGGTGGGGCGTAGGACCTGCCTCCCTGGGCCGCTAACTGGGCTGCGGCCGTGGCGCGTCGATTCAGCGCACGCAGGGCGGGAGGCAGGGCAAGACAACGGGCTGCATGACTGCCTCCTTTCCGTCGGTCGCGGCCGTCCGTCGGCCACGGCAGGACAATATCGCTGGGCGTGCCGCGCAGTCCAGGGATTATTCGGCCGCAGCGCCCGCGTCCTCCGTCGCCGGCGCATCGCTGAAGACGGCCAACGCCCGGCGGGCCGCCGGAATGGCGGCCACTGCGAGCAGCCAGGCGAGGGCCAGCCCGCCAACGACGATGAGCACCGACTCGACGGAGAAGCGGTCTGCCAGTGGCCCAAAGATGAGGAAGGCCACCGGGGCGCTCGCGGCATCAAGGGCCTCCTGAATGCCGAACACGCGGCCGGCCGACTCCTGGTCCACCTGCTCCTGCAGGAAGGTGTAGTAGGGGACCATCCAGCAGGCAATGACGGCGGAGAACGCGGTCATGGCGGCCAGCAGGAGCCAGATGCTGGGGGCCAGGGCTACCAAGATGGTCAGGATTGCGGCCACGGCCATGTAGGCGACCAGGTTCCTGGTGCGATTGCGCCGCATTTTGGGAGCGATGATCGCGATGGCGGCGGCGCCGATCAGGTACCCGGCGCCGAAAGACGCCTCCAGGCCGGACAGCATCCACTGGTGGCCCCCAAAGGCGCGGACCACGAGCAGGATGGTCAGGGCCATGGGCACCGAGGCGAAGAATCCCGAGCCGAATCCCAGGATGATCAGCCACTTGGCGGGTCGATGGTTCCGCAGGTAGGTGAAGCCGCCGCGAAGGTTGGCGATGAACCCGTCGTCGAGCGAATCCTCTCCTGGCGTGTCGGCCCCTGCGGCCTGACGCATCGGCACCCGGGCGAGTAGGAACGCGCCGAGCACCGCCGTGGCCACGTCGATAAACAGGACGGCCTGCAGGCCAACGGTTGCCATCAAGACGCCGCCGACCAGGGGGGCGGCGATGCCTAGCGCCGAGCCGAGGCCCTCGCCGAGGCCGTTGAGGCGCATCAGTTCCGACTCCGGGGCGATCTGCGGTAGCACCGCCCGGAAGGCCGGGCCCTGGAGGCCGGTGAACGCGGAGCGAATCGCGCTGGCCAGGTAGACGAACCACAGGCCCTCGACTCCGGCGATGAGGGCGACGGCCAGAGCCAAGGAGGCGAGGGCGATGGCGAGGTCGGAGCCGATGATCAACAACTTTCGTGGCAGACGGTCGGCCAGCACTCCGCTGAACGGGGAGACGATGGCCTGCGGAGCCAGGGCGAAGACTATTCCGAGGGTGAGTACCCAACCGGATTGGGTGGCCCGGGCCAGGTGCCAGAGGACGGCTATCTGCACCATCATGGCCCCGAAGCCGGTGGCCTGCTGGCCGGTGATGAAGTAGGTGACGTTCCGCCGCCAACGCGGGGCGGCGGTCGAGTCTGCGGCAAGAGTCATGGCAGCAAGGTAATGCACCATCTCCCCATTATGAGACTTTATTGTCTCAAAATGTCAGCAAAATGGCTCGCCGTGATCGAGGGAGTATCATGAAGGGCATGGCTGAGCCCACCGCCCACCCCGAACCCGCCGCACGCCCTGGGCACACCGCGCAGCAGGCCCGCACCCAGGCGGCGATCATCGCTGCCGCCATCGCGTCGCTGGCCGCCGACCCCAAGGCGACCATGGGCGAGATTGCCAGGGCCGCGGGGGTCGGCCGGGCAACGATTCACCGTTACTTCCCGGAGCGTGCCGATCTGCTGAAGTCCCTGGTTGATCTCGCGCTGCGAAACGCGAGTGCCGCCCACCAGCGGGCCCGCCTGACCGAGGGCACCGCCCGCGAGGCCGTCGCCCGCCTCTGTAGCGAGTACGCCGAACTCGGCCCCCTCCAGGCGATCTTGATGGCCGGCGCCCTGCCGGATGAGGAGATGGACGCCCACCCGCTGAACGCCCCGCAGAACGCCGAGGTCGCCGCCGTGCTGCCGCGTGGCCACGCCGACGGCTCCCTGGACCCGACCCTCGACGAGGCCTGGTTCATGGGCACCATCTGGGCGTACACCACCCTTGCCTTCGAGTACATGTATCAGCCCGGCGCCAACCGGCACGCGGTGGTCAGCGAGTACCTCCGCAGGGTAGATCGCGCCATCCGGACCTGACAGACCCGTGTGGGTGTCTGTGGGTGGTTTGGTGGATGCGGGTTTTCCCGCATTGCGGCTCCTTTTGACGCCATGTGGGTGACCGATGTGTGCCAGGGGTTGTCTGGTTCGGGGCGGTTCTCGGGGTCTCGGGGTGGTTGGAGGACCTTCAGGCGTGGGTGTTTGTGCTGGTGGGAGGGGGTTTTGGGTGGATTGGTGTCTGGTTTTCTAGTCATTTGTCCCTGGTCGGACAGGGGGGGGGGCATCCTGTTTCATGGGGTTGCATGGAGGTGGTGGGTGTGGTTAGTCTCCT
>WRIF01000225.1 GCA_009782865.1 Promicromonosporaceae bacterium | reverse complement strand
TTCTACACCGGTCGCAACTACAAGATCGGCGAGTCGCACGACGGCGCCGCCACGATGGACTGGATGGAACAGGAGCAGGAGCGCGGCATCACCATCACGTCCGCCGCCACCACCTGTTTCTGGAAAGACAACCAGATCAACATCATCGACACCCCCGGGCACGTCGACTTCACCGTCGAGGTGGAGCGCTCCCTGCGCGTGCTCGATGGTGCCGTCGCCGTGTTCGATGGCAAGGAGGGTGTGGAGCCGCAGTCTGAGACCGTGTGGCGCCAGGCCGACAAGTACAACGTACCCCGCATCTGCTTCGTCAACAAGATGGACAAGACCGGCGCGGACTTCTACTTCACCGTCGACACCATCATCAACCGCCTGAAGGCCCGCCCGCTGGTCCTCCAGCTGCCGATCGGCGCCGAGAAGGACTTCGACGGCGTGGTGGACCTGGTCGAGATGCGCGGCCTCGTGTGGCCGGGCGAGACCGAGGCCGGCACCGAGGCGCAGATCATCGAGATCCCCGCCGACCTGCAGGAGAAGGCCGAGCAGTACCGCTCCGAACTGGTTGAGGCCGTGGCCGAGACCGACGAGGCGCTGCTGGAGAAGTACCTCGGCGGCGAGGACCTCACCGTAGAAGAGATCAAGGCCGGCATCCGCCGCCTGGTGATCACCTCTGCGGCGTTCCCGGTGCTGTGCGGTACCGCCTTCCGCAACAAGGGCATCCAGCCGATGCTGGACGCCATCATCGCCTACCTGCCGAACCCGCTGGATGTCGGCGCGGTCGAGGGTCACGACGTCAAGGACGAGTCCCTCGTCCTCACCCGTGAGCCGAACGTCGACGAGCCGTTCTCGGCCCTCGCGTTCAAGGTGGCCGTGCACCCGTTTTTCGGCAAGCTCACCTACGTGCGCGTGTACTCCGGCAAGGTGGACTCGGGCTCGCAGGTACTCAACGCCACCAAGGGCAAGCGTGAGCGCGTCGGCAAGCTGTTCCAGATGCACGCGGCCAAGGAGAACCCGGTCACCGAGGCGATCGCCGGCCACATCTACGCCTTCATCGGCCTGAAGGACACCACCACCGGTGACACCCTTTGCGCCCAGAACGCGCCGATCATCCTGGAGTCGATGACCTTCCCGGAGCCCGTGATCGACGTGGCCATCGAGCCGAAGACGCGCGCCGACCAGGAGAAGCTCTCGACGGCCATCCAGAAGCTGGCCGAAGAGGACCCGACCTTCCGCGTCCGCACCGACGAGGAGACCGGCCAGACCATCATCGGTGGAATGGGCGAGCTGCACCTCGACGTGCTCGTGGACCGCATGAAGCGCGAGTTCAAGGTGGAGGCCAACGTGGGCAAGCCCCAGGTGGCCTACCGCGAGACCATCCGCCGCAAGGTTGAGAAGGTCGACTACACCCACAAGAAGCAGACCGGTGGATCCGGCCAGTACGCCAAGGTGCAGGTCACCTTCGAGCCGCTGGAGACCACGGACGGCGAAACCTTCGAGTTTGTCGACGCCGTCACCGGTGGCCGCGTGCCGCGGGAGTACATCCCCTCGGTTGGCCAGGGCATCGAGTCTGCCATGCAGCAGGGTGTGCTGGCCGGCTTCCCGCTGGTGGGGGTCAAGGCGACCCTCGTCGACGGTGGGGCCCACGACGTCGACTCCTCGGAGATGGCGTTCAAGATCGCCGGTTCCATGGTTCTGAAGGAAGCCGCCAAGAAGGCCGACCCCGCGCTCATCGAGCCGGTCATGGCCGTCGAGGTGCGCACCCCCGAGGAGTACATGGGCGACGTGATCGGTGACCTCAACTCCCGTCGCGGCATGATCCAGTCCATGGAGGACGCCACCGGCGTCAAGGTGGTGCGAGCCCTCGTGCCGCTCTCCGAGATGTTCGGCTACATCGGTGACCTGCGGTCGAAGACCCAGGGTCGCGCGGTGTACTCGATGCAATTCGACTCCTACGCCGAGGTCCCCAAGGCCGTGGCCGAGGAGATCATCAAGAAGACCCGGGGCGAGTGAGCCTCCGCCAGGTCTGCAAGTAGTACCAATCATTCGCCCATAGAAGGTAGGATTTGTCCGACCCTTCGAGGCGTTCAACCAGAACGCCCTAACACGTCCCAGGAGGACCCAGTGGCTAAGGCCAAATTTGAGCGGACTAAGCCGCACGTCAACATCGGTACCATCGGTCACGTCGACCACGGCAAGACCACGCTGACGGCTGCTATCTCCAAGACCCTCGCCGAGCGCTTGCCGGCCTCGGAGGGTTACCTTGCAAACCAGGTTGTTGACTACGACGGCATCGACAAGGCGCCCGAGGAGAAGCAGCGTGGTATCACCATCAACATCTCCCACATCGAGTACGAGACCGAGAAGCGTCACTACGCCCACGTGGACGCCCCCGGTCACGCCGACTACATCAAGAACATGATCACCGGTGCCGCCCAGATGGACGGCGCGATCCTGGTGGTTGCCGCCACCGACGGTCCCATGGCCCAGACCCGCGAGCACGTGCTGCTCGGTCGCCAGGTCGGTATCCCGTACATGCTGGTCGCCCTCAACAAGTGCGACATGGTTGACGACGAGGAGATCCTGGACCTGGTCGAGATGGAGGTGCGCGAGCTCCTCTCCGACAACGGCTTCGACGGCGACAACGCCCCCGTGGTCCGCGTCTCCGGCTTCCAGGCGCTCGAGGGCGTCAAGGAGTGGCAGGACAAGATCATGGAGCTCATGGACGCCGTGGACGAGAACGTCCCGGAGCCCCAGCGCGACCTTGACAAGCCCTTCCTCATGCCGATCGAGGACGTCTTCACCATCTCCGGCCGTGGCACCGTGGTGACCGGTAAGGTCGAGCGTGGCACCCTGGACATCAACACCCCGGTGGACATTGTCGGTATCCGCGAGAAGCAGTCGACCACCGTCACCGGTATCGAGACCTTCCACAAGCAGATGGACCAGGCGCAGGCTGGTGACAACACCGGTCTGCTGCTGCGTGGCATCAAGCGTGAAGAGGTCGAGCGTGGCCAGGTTGTCGTCAAGCCGGGTTCGATCACCCCGCACACCGACTTCGAGGCGCAGGTCTACATCCTGAAGAAGGAAGAGGGCGGCCGTCACAACCCGTTCTTCTCCAACTACCGCCCGCAGTTCTACTTCCGCACCACGGACGTCACCGGTGTCATCACCCTGCCCGACGGCGTCGAGATGGTCATGCCCGGTGACAACACCGAGATGACCGTTGAGCTGATTCAGCCCATCGCCATGGAAGAGGGCCTCGGCTTCGCCATCCGTGAGGGTGGCCGCACCGTTGGCTCCGGCCGTGTGATCAAGATCATCAAGTGATCTAGTTCCACATCGTCCAAAGGCCCGGCCTTCGCTGGTTGAGGGCGCGCGCAGCGCGCGTCTCGAAACCGCGAGGGTCGGGCCTTCGGCGTCCCTCCGCTGGTTGAGGGCGCGCGCAGCGCGCGTCTCGAAACCAACGGAGCCAAGGGGGCCGCCCCATGGTGCCTGGGGCCCCTAGTCGCGGATGCCCTCGAACTCCCAGTGCCACGGCTGCGGGTTTCTGCCGCCGGGCTGTGCCCAGAACGGGTGAATCCAGCCGAAACTCGGGGCGTGTTCTTGCATCCACAGATGCTGGATACCGGTGAAGGTTTCGACGCCGCCGAAGATGTCGACGGCGGTGCCCCAGCCGTGGTTGGACGTGCCGGGGGTGGCGCCCTGGGCGGTGCGGGCGCGCGTGGCCACCTGCTCGTCAAAGGTGCGATAGGTGGAGACCACGTTCAGGTTGCGCCCGAACTCGGCCTCGAAGGCGATGTTCAGCCTCTCCAGTTGGGCGGCGGCGTCGGGGCGCAGGAAGTGGCCGGGGGCCCAAGAGAGTTGGGCCAGGACCGACATGGGGTGGCGGCCGTTGGAGTAGTTGGCGGTGGCGTGCCGGTAGCCAGTCAGGCGCTCGGAATCGGCTCCCGCCCCCGCGGCCCCCGCCGCCCCGAGGTCGGCCGGGGCCGCCGGCGCAGCCC
>WRIF01000224.1 GCA_009782865.1 Promicromonosporaceae bacterium | reverse complement strand
GCCCTGCGGGGCGGCCTGGGTCGCCGCGGCCAGCTGCGGGGCGTCGCGGGCCACCACCACCCCGTAGGGGGCGGCATCGCGAATCTCTCCCAACGGTTCCAGGGTGGAGCCCAGCCGCTCGACCGCGTAGCCGATGACCGGCGAATCGGCGTACATCGCCTGCAGCCGGCCTCCCACCAGGTTGGTGGTGACCGTCGCCTGTTCCGCATACGGCAGCACCCTGATTGGCCGGTCGGAGCACTGGCGGTTCAGTTCCTCCAGCTCTGCCTGCTGCAGGGTGCCAATCTGCACCCCAATGGTTGCCCCGCACAGGTTGGCCACGTCGATGCCGTCAGGATTGCCGGCGCGAACGGCAAACAGCGAGCCGGCCTGAAAGTACGAGACCATGGTGACGGCCGCGAGCCGTTCGGGTTTGATGGTGAAGGCCGAGATCCCGACGTCGTAGCGCCTCCCGACGCCGGGGATGATCGCATCAAAGGTCGAAGCCTCCAGCACGACGTCCAGGCCCAGCACGCGCCCGACGGCCTCGGCGATGTCCACATCGAAGCCGATCGGGGTGACGCCATCGACCCCCAGGAACTCAGCAGGGGCGTAGGAGGGGTCCAGCCCGACGATCAGTCGGCCCGACTCGGCAATGCGGGCGGGAAGCAGCGCCTGCGCCGCCGGATCGGGCGCCACCTCCCGCGACTGGAACCCGGTGTCGCTGCTTTCCCCCTGCGAGGCGTAGGTGCAGCCCGCGAGCAGCGCACACCCGGCGGCAATGGCCGGGCGGAGCAGGGTGCGCATGCCATCATCTTGCCCCGAAGGGTTGAGGCGTGCCCGCGATCTGGCACTGGCACGACTATCGTGGGCGGGTGCGATTTCGAAAGACCATCCCGACGCTGGCCGCCGCCGCCCTGCTGCTGGGCGCCTGCGCGCCTGCGCCACCGGAGGCGGGGGACGACGGCGAGGCCAACTGCGGATTCGCACTTCCGGCGATGACGTCCCCCCAGCGGGTGGTCACCATCAAGAGCGCCCCCGCCGAGGCGATGCTGGCCCTGGGCCTGGGCGAACTGCTGGTAGGGGTGGCCTTCCTCGACGGCCCCCTGCCCCCCTGGCTGGAGGGCGCGGCACAGGACACCGTGGCGGCGGCGCCGTTCTCCTCCGGAGTGCCGGGGCTGGAGGCCACCCTGGAGCTGCGTCCCGATCTGATCCTGGCCGGTTGGGAGTCGAACCTGACGGCCTCCGGGGTGGGCACGCGCGAGCAGTTGGCGGGCCTCGGGGTCGCCACCTGGGTGCCGCCGTCGGCCTGCGAGAATCCAGAACACCGCACCAGCCCCCTGACCTTTGAGGCCGTGTTGGCCGATCTCAGCCGGCTGGGCGCGATGTTCGGCGCCGAGGAGGCCGCGGCGGCCCTGACCGCCGAAATGACGGCCCGCTGGGAGGCGGCGCCCCGCGACGGGCGCGGCCTCACCGCCCTGTGGTGGAGTTCGGGGACCGCCATCCCCTTTGTCGGTGGAGGCGATGGGGCGCCCCAGATGATCATGGAGCACCTCGGGCTGAGCAATGTGGCCGCCAGCCTGCCCGAGCGCTGGACCTCCTTCTCCTGGGAGGCGGTGCTCGCCGCCGACCCGGATGTCCTGGTGCTGGTGGACGCCGACTGGAACACCGCCGCCGCCAAGTGGGAGCATCTCGTCACCGATCCGGCCCTCTCGCAGTTGACGGCCGTGCGCCACCAGCGCGTCCTGGTGGTGCCGTTCGCCGCCACCGAGCCGGGGGTGCGCAACGCGGAGGCCGCCGAGGCCCTCGCCGCCCAACTGACCGGCCTGGACTTCGATGCGCAGTAGACCGTCCCTCTGCCTGCTGGTCGTCGCCACGGCGCTGGTGGCCTCGGTGTTGGTGACGGTCACCATCGGCCCGGCCGAACTGTCGGTGGCCGACGTCTGGCGCACGATTGCCGCCCAACTCGGCCTCGGAGAGCAGCCCGACGCCATCACCACCGCCATGGTCTGGCAGCTGCGCCTGCCGCGGGTGCTCACCGCAGGGGCCGTGGGGGCGGGCCTGGCCCTGGCCGGGGCGGTGATGCAGACGCTCACCCGCAACGCCCTGGCCGACCCATTCCTCCTGGGCCTGTCCGGGGGCGCCTCCCTCGGTGCCGTCTCGGTGATGGTCCTGGGCCTGAGCGTCGCTGGCGTGGCGGTCGCCCAGCCGCTGGCGGCCTTTGGCGGGGCCGTCCTGGCCTTGACGGCCACCCTCGCCCTGGCCGGGGCGAGCGGGCGCGGAACGCTCAGCCCCAGCCGCACCGTCCTGGCGGGGCTGGCGGTGGGGCAGGCGGCGGCCGCCGGCACCTCGTTCATCATCTTCTGGTCGGTCCGCGGTGATCAGGCCCGCGAGGTGCTGGCCTGGCTGATGGGTTCGCTGGCCGGGTCCTCCTGGACGGCGGCAGGGATCACCCTCGGCGCCGTCACGGTGGTGGGGGGCGGGGTGATCCTGCTCGGTAACCTCCTGGATGCCTTCGCCTTTGGCGACGAGGCGGCCGCCGCCCTCGGCATCAACGTTCCAGCGCTCCGGGCCTCCCTGTTGGTGGCGGTGGCCCTGCTCACCGGCGCCCTGGTCTCCCAGTCGGGTTCGATCGGGTTTGTGGGCCTGCTGATCCCCCACGCGGTTCGTCTCCTGATCGGCGCCGGCCACCGCGTGGTGCTGGGACTGTCCGCCCTGACGGGCGCCACCTTTCTGATCTGGGCGGACACCTTGGCCCGGACGGTCTTTGCCCCCCGGGAACTGCCCGTGGGCATCCTGACGGCCGCCATCGGCGCCCCGGTGTTTGCGGCGATCCTGCTCAGGGGAAGGGCGGAGGCATGAACCACCTGCACGCCAGCCAGGTGCGGTGGACCGCCGACGGTTCGGTGATCCTGGACGACGCCTCGCTGCTGGCCGCCAAGGGGTCCGTCACCGGCCTGATCGGACCCAACGGCTGCGGCAAGTCGAGCCTGCTGCGCGTGATCGCCGGACTGCTCGGCGCCGAGACCGCCCTGGTCACCTGGCAGGACGAGGACCTCGTGTCCCTCCCGCGCCGGACCCGCGCCCGCCTGACCCGGCGAAAGAAGCGATGGACGAGATAGCGAGGATAAACCAGGCCTGGATGGGCGGGAGGCAGCCATGAAGGACATAGTAGTCAAAACAAAAGAAAAACTCAAAAGGATAAAAATAGGGCGCCGCGCGGCAGCGGCGGCAATAGCCGCGCTCATAATACTGGGCACTCTGGGCGCAGCCTACGCCACATACATAATAGGCGAAGCCCCGGAGAAAACCCCGGAGGCAAAAACGCAAAACAACGCCCCCGCCGCCCGGGAAGAAACAATAGCATACGAGCCGGAAAGGCCCGAAAAAGCACCCCCCCAGAGATCCGCCATGCCCAAAGCCCTGAGCGAGGAGGAAATCAAAAAGCAGCAAGAAGCCGAAATCGAGGAAGCGATAAACAGCGTGGCGCTGCCCGAAGCCTTCGAGGCGGAAATAGCGAAACGCGACGGCTCAGAAAGGATACTGAAAAACGCAAAAACCATGATAGCCGCAAAAACGCTGGACGAAAACCAGCAGGAAACACTCGAGGCATACATAACCGCGAACGAAGACGCGACAGCAGTCTTCGCGCTGTACGACTACCTGTTCGACAACTACTTCACGCAGAAAGACATGGAAGAAGCCATAGAGCGCCACAGCGGCGGCGAGAACCTGTCAGACATCCTGGAAGACTACGCGAACGCAGACGAAAGCTACAAAGCGCACAACTACCCGGAAGGCATGCTGGAATACCTGCTGGACAAAAAAGGCGCGACGATAGAGCAGCTTTACGCCGCGGAAATAATATCCCACAGGGGCCTAATGGAACTGGACACAATAATAGGGCGCATAACAGAAGGCGAAAGCATGGCGGAGATATGCGCCAAACTCGGAATAATAAACACAGGCTGCAAAAAAGCGTCAGTGACGGTAAGCAGCGCCGAGATAATGGACTGC
>WRIF01000223.1 GCA_009782865.1 Promicromonosporaceae bacterium | reverse complement strand
GATTGCCGGTGCCGCCCCACGGGTGGGGCCCCCCCAGGCGCGCCGGGGCAAAGGCGAGCGCGGCCAGCCCCTGTTCGGCCGACGAGGCAGGCGCGCCGGCCACCGGAGGCGGCGCGGGGGAAGGGGAGGGGGGCGGGGAGGGCGTCGGGCTGGGCGCAGGGGTGGGCGAGGCTGGCGGGCTGGGCGGGTCCGTTGGGGGTGCCTCCCCGCCCGGCGGCGGGGAAGGAGCCGGGCCGGGGGGAAGCGAAGGGGCAAGGGAAGGCGGCCCGCCCGGCGCAGACGGCGCCGCTGGGGGTTCGGCCTCGTCGCGCAGGCGCTGTTCCTCGGCAAGGCGGGCGGCCTCCTCCCGC
This sequence comes from Promicromonosporaceae bacterium, assembly GCA_009782865.1. Taxonomy (GTDB): domain Bacteria; phylum Actinomycetota; class Actinomycetes; order Actinomycetales; family Cellulomonadaceae; genus Xylanimonas. The sequence goes on along the minus strand of WRIF01000223.1, from coordinate 3,659 downwards.
TCGGCCTCCCGCTGCTCCTCGATCTCCACGGTGGTCTGCCGCAGTTCGGCCAGCCGGCCGATCAGCTCGGCGCGCTCCACCTCGGCCCCGGCCTGCAGCTCTTCAAGTTCCTGCTGGGCGGAGTACGCCTGCTCCAGGGTGATCAGGGCCAGCCCGGCGGCCGCCTCCTCCAGCTCGCCGGCGGCCGCCCAACGCTCGCGAGCCGCGGCGGCGGCGGAACGGGTGGAGATGGTCTCCCCCAGCAGCGACCCCAGGCGACGGGCGACGGCGCGGTTCAGGTCGGCGCGACGGGCGACGTCACGCAGGTCGGTGGCGCCGGTGATCACCTCCAGCGAGCCCACCTCCCCCTCGCGCCAGATCGCCCGGAACGCCTCGACCAGGTTGTTGCGAACCACGATGGCCTGCTCACCGGCCTCCGCGGCAGCCTCCTCGGCCTCGGCATGCGCCAACTCGGCCGTCTCCAGCCGCCAGAGGGCCTCGGTGTAGTCCTCGGCGGCGGTGTCCACCTGCTCCTCGGCGAGGGCCAGTTCCGACCGCAGGCCCGCGAGCCGTCCCTCCGCCTCGGATATCAGGCGGGCCTGCTCGTGCTCGGCCGCCTGGGCGGCGGCCAGTTCATCGTCACTCGAGGCCCCGCTCGGGTCGGCCACGGCCGTGGGCAGGTGCCCACCGAACGCCACCCCGAGGCCCAACAGACAAGCCAGGACGGCGGCAGCGCGGGCGCGGGCAGACAGGTGCCGAGGGGACATGGCGCCAGCCTGTCAGCCCCGCCCGGGCGGCGGCGGAGGGACGCGCCGCGCGGGCCGCATTTGGACAATCCCTAAACCGTGGGTTAACGTTCCGTCCATGGCCCGCCGAATGCGAATGTTCAGCTGAAAGCGCACGTTCGCCTGCCCGGAATCGGTTATCGCGTGCGTCACGTTCGCCGCGGATCGCCCTGCTCGTAGCAGGCTCGATGAGGGTGCCCCCGGTTTCTCCCCCAAACCCTGAGACGACTTCGCCTCACCCCAAACCCAAGGATTGAAACCATGACCAACTGGGCATTTGAAACCCGTCAGATCCACGCCGGCCAGACCCCGGACCCCACCACCGGCGCCCGCGCCCTGCCGATCTACCAGACCTCGTCGTTCGTCTTCCCGTCGGCCGACGTCGCGGCCGCCCGCTTCGCCCTGCAGGACCTCGGCCCGATCTACACCCGCATCGGCAACCCGACCACCCAGGTGGTGGAGGATCGCCTGGCCGACCTCGACGGCGGGGTGGGCGCGCTCATCACCTCCTCCGGCTCTGCGGCCACCCATCTGGCCCTACTGAACGTGGCCGAGGCCGGCGACCACATCGTCTCCTCCGAGTCGCTGTACGGCGGCACCGCCTCCCTACTGAGCAACACGTTCAAGAAGTTGGGCATCTCGGTCACCTACGTCGACCCGCACAACCCTGACGCCTGGCGCAACGCCGTCCAGCCCAACACCAAGCTGTTCTTTGCCGAGACCCTCCCCAACCCCAAGTGCGACGTGCTTGACCTCCGCCTGGTGGCCGACATCGCCCACGAGATCGGGGTCCCGCTGATTGTCGACAACACCGTGCCCACCCCGTACCTGCTGCGCCCGATCGAGCACGGTGCCGATGTGGTCATCTACTCGACCACCAAGTACCTCGGAGGCCACGGTCGCTTCATCGGCGGCGCCATCGTCGACGGCGGCACCTTCGACTACGCACAACACCCCGAACGCTTCCCCAACTACAACGAGCCCGACCCGGCCTACCACGGCCTGGTCTACGCCCGTGACCTCGGGGTGGGCGGGCTCTTCGGCGCCAACCTCTCCTACATCCTCAAGGCCCGCGTCCAGTTGCTGCGCGACCTCGGGCCGTCCGCCTCCCCGCACGACTCCTTCCTCCTCTCCGGCGGCCTGGAGACGCTGTCGCTGCGCCTCGACAAGCATGTTGCCAACGCCCAGCGGGTGGCCGAGTGGCTAGAGGCCCGCCCCGAGGTGAGCAAGGTGCACTATGCCGGCCTGCCCTCCTCCGAGTGGCACGAGAACGCCAAGAAGTACCTGCCCAAGGGTGCCGGTGGCGTGCTCGGCTTCGAGCTGCAGGTTCCCGACGAGCAGGCCCGCGAGGCCGGCCTCGCCTTCGTCTCGGCCCTGCAGTTGCACTCGAACCTCGCCAACATTGGCGATGTCCGCTCGCTGGTGATTCACCCGGCCTCGACCACCCACTCCCAGCTGACCGCCGAGCAGCAGCGCGCCGCAGGCGTTTCCCCCGGCTTTGTGCGCCTGGCCGTCGGCCTGGAGCACATCGACGACATCCTGGCCGACCTCGAACTCGGCTTCGCCGCCGTCGAAGATTCGGTGCGATAGGTAGGCCATGACCTCCCCCATCCCGGCCACCGGCGCGTGGCAGCCAGGCGACGACCCCGGGCAGCGCCGCTTTGCCTCGCTCGGCGAGCTATCCCTGGAATCGGACAGGCTCCTGCCCGAGGTCACCCTCGCCTACGAGACGTACGGCACGCTCGCCGCCGACGGCTCCAATGCGGTGCTCGTGCTGCACGCCATGACCGGCGACTCCCACGTGCACGGCCCGGCCGGGCCAGGCCACCGGACCGGCGGCTGGTGGGAGGCAATGGTCGGACCGGGAAGGCCCATCGACACCGATCGCTACTTTGTGGTGGTCCCCAATGTGCTCGGGGGCTGCCAGGGAAGCACCGGCCCCTCATCGCTGGCCCCGGACGGCCAGCGATGGGGTGCCCGCTTTCCGCGCATCACGACGCGCGATCAGGTAGCGGCCGAGGTGCTGCTGGCCCGCCGGCTCGGCGTAGGCCGGTGGCACCTGGTGATCGGCCCCTCGATGGGCGGGTGCCGTGCCCTGGAGTGGGCCGTCATCGGCCCGGAGCAGGGCATCGAGATCGAGGCCGTCGCGCCGCTGGCGACCACGGCCGTCTCCTCGGCCGACCAGATCTCCTGGATTCACACCCAGCTGGCCGCCATTCGGCTTGACCCCGGCTTCCGCGACGGCGACTACTACGGTGCGCCCGACGGCCAGGGGCCTCACCGGGGGCTGGGCCTGGCCCGGCAGATCGCTCACGCCACCTACCGCTCGGAGCGCGAGCTCGAGGCGCGCTTCGGGCACAACCCCCAACCCGGGGAAGACCCCCTGACCGGCGGTAGGTTCGCCGTGCAAAGCTACCTGGACCATCACGGGGCCAAGCTGGCCCGCCGCTTCGACGCCAACTCCTACCTGGTGTTGGGCGAGGCCCTGCTCACCCATGACCTGGGGCGCGGGCGCGGCGGCACCAACCGGGCCCTCGAGCGCATCACCGCCCGCGCGCTGGCCGTGACCGTGGACACCGACCGGCTCTATCTGCCAGTGCAGTCGGCCCAGATCGCGGGTGGCATCCCCGGCGCCGACCCCCTGCGCTACATCTATTCCCCATACGGGCACGACGGCTTCCTCATCGAGGCCGAACAGCTTGGCGGCATCCTGCGGGCCTTCCTGGCCTCGCTCGGCCGCTAGAACAACCGCGAGTACGCACCGCGCTCCCCCTACAACGCGGGCCGTCACCAGTGGCTGGCGTTTGGGACTTCCTTCGCGACAACAGCTACACCGGAGCCGCATCGTCCGTTCGGGGTCCCCGCGAAGTATTCGACCGAAGGGAGAAACTTCGT
>WRIF01000222.1 GCA_009782865.1 Promicromonosporaceae bacterium | reverse complement strand
TGTGGCCGCTACGAGGGGATTGACGCCCGGGTGGCCGAGCACTACCGCGCCGCCGGATATCGGGTCGCCGAGCTGTCCATCGGAGACTATGTCCTTAACGGGGGGGAGGTGGCCGCCCTGGTGATGATCGAGGCGGTGGTGCGGCTGCTGCCCGGCGTGGTCGGCAACCCAGAATCCCTGGTCGAGGAGTCGCACGGTGCTGCCGGCCTGTTGGAGTACCCGGTGTACACCAAGCCGGCCTCTTGGGAGGGCCTCGACATCCCCGAGGTGCTGCTCAGCGGGCATCACGCCAAGATCGCCCGCTGGCGACGAGACCAGGCCCTGCTGCGCACCCTCGAGCGGCGCCCCGACCTACTGGCCTCACTGCCGGCCGAGCGGCTAGATCAGCACGACCGGGCCGTGCTCGCCGCGGAGGGTTGGCCGGCGGCCGACATTTCGTCCTGACGTCGCCCTTGTGGCACAATGGTCCGCCGTGCGTGCGCTGCCCTTCGGGGCCTCTGCCACAGGGGAGAGTCGGACGCGCGAGGCAGTACCCCTCAAGTAAACCCGCGGCCGAGCCATCGGCCCTGCACCGCTTGACCTGTGGCAGGCCAGGAGAGAACAATGCACAAGCTCGACATGGTCGACGCCCCGTCGCTCAAAGCGGACCGCCCAGACTTCCGCCCCGGTGACACCCTCAAGGTGAATGTCAACGTCATCGAGGGCGCCCGTTCCCGTATTCAGGTGTTCCAGGGTGTCTGCATCGGCCGTCAGGGTGAGGGCGTCCGTGAGACCTTCACCGTGCGCAAGATCAGCTTCGGCGTTGGCGTGGAGCGCACCTTCCCGCTGCACGCCCCGACGGTTGACTCGATCGAGGTGGTGACCCGCGGTGACGTGCGTCGCGCCAAGCTGTACTACCTGCGCAACCTGCGCGGCAAGAAGGCCAAGATCAAGGAGAAGCGCGAAACCCCCAAGGGCTGAGCGGCTTGAACCCGCGGGGGGCGGTCACCTGATGGTGGCCGCCCGCTTTCGCGTTGGGGGACAGGCCATCAGCGACATCTGCCTGCCAAGGTTCTACTTGGCGGTGGCAAGATGACAGACTGTGACAATGACGTCTCCCGAGCCTCACTACCTCCCGCCGCAGCCGGCCGCCGAGCCGGACGCGACGGCGCTGGAGGGGGTGGCCCTGGAGTGGGCATCTGAACCGGAGTCAACGGCGCCAGAGGCCGAACCTGCGGAGGCGAGGACGCCGCCCCCGGTGCTGAGGCGGCCGCGGCGGGTCAAGAAGAAGCGGCGCGGGCTGGGAATGCTGCGCGAGACCGCCATCATCGTGATCGCCGCGCTGGTGCTCTCCTGGCTGATCAAGACGTTCTTAATGCAGGCGTTCTACATCCCGAGCCCCTCCATGGAGCCAACGCTGTCGGTTGGTGATCGAGTGTTGGTCTCCCGGATGGTGCCGCGCTGGCTGAGCATCAATCGCGGCGACGTCGTCGTGTTTGTCGACCCGGGCGGGTGGCTGAACTCGGCCCACGTCACCGACCGCGGGCCCGTCCTGAACGTGCTGAACTCGGGGCTGACCGCCATCGGCCTGCTGCCGCAGAACTCCGGGGAGCACCTGATCAAACGGGTGATCGGCCTGCCTGGCGACACGGTGGCCTGCTGCTCGCCAGAGGGGCTGGTGACGGTCAACGGGGTGGCGATCGACGAGACCCCCTACCTGTTCCCCGGCGCCGCTGCCTCGCTCACCGAGTTCGAGGCGGTGGTCCCGGCCGGTCACCTGTGGGTGATGGGCGACAACCGGGCGCAATCGGCAGACTCCCGCTATCACGCAGCCGACATTGGCGGACGTTTTGTGCCTATCGACAACGTGGTGGGCACCGCCTTCGTCACCATCTGGCCGCTAGGCAACCTCACCTGGCACCGCAATCCGGGCCAGGTTTTCCGCGATGTTCCCGACCCCCTGCTGCACTAGGTATTGCGCCTTGCCCGCCCCCGACCTCAGCCATGAGCAAGGCCTGCTCGCCACCGGCGCCACCCTGGTGGCCGGCATCGACGAGGTGGGGCGCGGCGCCCTGGCCGGGCCGGTCTCGGTGGGGGTGGTGCTGGTGGGGGCGGCCACGCCGCCTCCTCCCCGAGGGGTCAACGATTCGAAGCTGCTGACGGCAGCCGCCCGCTCCCGGCTGGCACCACTGCTGGCCGCCTGGCCGGTGGCGAGCGCCGTCGGGCACGCCTGGCCGGCCGAGATTGACGAGCATGGGATCGTCGCCGCCCTGACGCTGGCCGCCGAGCGCGGCCTGGCCGCAGTGACGGCGGTCGTCGGCCAGGGGCCCGACGCAGCGATTCTCGACGGCACGCACAACTGGCTTGCGGGTCGGGTCGGCGGGGTCGAGACCCTGGTCAAGGCCGATCAGCGTTGTGCCTCTGTGGCGGCGGCCTCGGTGTTGGCGAAGGTGGAGCGGGACGCCCTGCTGGCGAAGCTGGCCCGCAGTCATCCGGCTTATGGCTGGGACACCAATCGCGGCTACGGCTCGGCCGCCCACCGGCAGGCACTGCGCGAGCACGGCCCCACCCGCCACCACCGGCTCTCCTGGAATCTCGGGATCGGCTGACGAGGCCAGGCGGCCGGGAGGCTGCCTTTCCACAGGCCTGAGACGGGCGCACATCCACCGGCACGCCGATTGGCCCTTCCGAGCCTCGCCGGCTCCTGGCAACCTGGCAGGCAGGAGGTGCCACGATGGCCGCGAAAGACCTGTTGGGCAGGCAGGGAGAGACCCTGGCCGCCGCCTACGTTGCCGAGCGGGGCTATCAGATCCTGGCCCGGAACTGGCGAGGCCTGGGCGGCGAGCTGGACCTGATCGCGTTTGAGTCCGGACTGCTGGTGGCGGTCGAGGTCAAGACACGCAGCTCCCTGGCCTGCGGGTATCCGCTGGACGCGATCACGCCGGCCAAGTTGGCACGCATGTCCCGGCTCCTGGGGCAGTGGCAGCGCCGGGCGCGGCCGCCCTTGCGGCGGTGTGAGACCAGGCTGGACGTCGTCTCGGTGTTGCTGCCGCGCTTCGGCCCGGCGCGGTTCGAGCTGACCAGGGGGATTTGGTCATGAGCCTGGGAACCACCTGCGCCGTAGCCCTGGTGGGATTGTCCGGCTACATCGTTGAGGTGCAGGCGCAGGTCTCGCAGGGCACCCCCGGCTTTCACCTGGTGGGCCTTCCTGACGCCGCCCTGTCAGAGTCACGGGATCGAGTGCGCTCGGCGATCATCTCTTCCCGGTTGGAATGGAAGGCCAGCCGGGTGACCGTCAACCTCTCTCCAGCATCTCTGCCCAAGCAGGGGTCATCCTTCGACCTGGCCATCGCGGTGGCGGTGCTGTGCGCGGGCGGCACTATCTCGCGCAAGGCGTTCCAGGAGGCGCTGCGCCACACGGTGCACCTCGGTGAACTTGGCCTGGACGGTCGGCTGCAGCCGGTGCGCGGCGTGCTGCCCATGGTCGCCGCCGCGGTGAAGGCGGGCAAGTCACGCATCATCGTGCCGAAGGCCAACCTGCTAGAGGCGCAACTGGTCGAGGGGGCCCAGGTGATTGGGGTGGCCACCCTGCCCGACCTGATCGAGCTGCACGGCGGCCGCGTGGACTTTCACCCGAGGCTGCCGCCGGTCACCCCCAACTGGACCAGACCGCCGCGCAGAACGCCGGGCGGTTCAATGTGGATGATTTCGCCGCCGCTTTCATACGGCTGGAGGGCGGCATCATACTGGATTTCCGCATCGCGTGGGCCATGCACCTTGATACGCCTGGGGATACTGTTTTCATGGGCACAAAAGGAAGCTTGCGGGTCCCTTCCACGGAATGCTGGAACGGTTCTGTGGATCGTCCCATGAAACTGTACAAGGACGTTGGGGGACTGGGAGTGGAAACCGTCATACCGATCATTGAAAGCGAATGGACCGGGCTGTTCCGGCAGAAAATCCGGTCCTTCCTGAACGCCGCAAAATCCGGCGGAACCGCCCCCGTGCCGAGTTGCCAGATCCTTTACAAT
>WRIF01000221.1 GCA_009782865.1 Promicromonosporaceae bacterium | reverse complement strand
TGAATCCGTATCCTTCTACGAGGTCGAACTCGCCCTCCTCCAGCCAGCGGCCAACCCGCCGGGAGGCGCGGGGGCCGAAGGTGAGCCTGGCCACCGACCCGTTGTACGGCAGGGCAATCGCCTTTCCAGCGGAGACCACCCCCTCGGGCACGGGGGTGTCTTCATCGGCGGGGGCCAGCACCGAGACGTCGTGCCCGCGGGCGCGCAGGGCGCGGGCCTGGTCGGCGATGTGCACCTGCACGCCGCCGGGGGCGTCGAACGAGTACGGGCAGACAATCCCGATCTTCAGCGGCCTCATTTCACTCGCGGCAGCCGTTCAAGGTCGAGGTCGGCGCTGAAGACCCGCTGCAGCATGTGCCAGTCCTCGGTGTGCTTCTTGATGACGGACCCCAACACGTCCACCCAGGCCTGGGTGTAGGCCCGCACCTGTTCCCGCTTGGCCTCCTCGGGGGGCAGGGAGCCGTCGAGGGGCGGGACCGCCACGGCCGGGTGCACGTGCAGCACCATGCGCCAGGGCGAGCCGACCGCCTTCCGTTCGGCCCCGCGGACCCGCTCGTAGGTGGAGCTGGTCGGGTGGAGGCGCACCCCGGCGCGCAGGGCCACGGTGGCCGGGCCGGCGGCCACCCACGCCTGGTGGCCGGCGAGGCGCACCTCGACGCCGGTGTGGGACAGGTCGCGGTCGGCCAGCAGGCAGATGATGCGTCGTCGGCCGCGCGCCCCGGCCACCAGCGCATCGAATACCCCCGACTCTCCGAGTCCCAACACCTCGATGCCAATCGAGGAGCGGTAGCCGACAAAGGCCTCGTAGACCTCCTGGGGCTTGAGGCGTTCGGCCACCGTCAGCACCGGGGCAATGTTCGGGGTCGCGAAGGCGCCAGCCAGGTCCCAGTTGCCCAGGTGGCCGAGGGCCAAGACGGCGGCGCCGCCCTGTTCGATCACCTCCGGGGCGTTTTCCGCCCCCACCAGGCGCACGCGCCGATTCACCTGCTCGGCGGTGAGTGATTGCAGGGTGAAGGCCTCCCGGAAGTACCGCAGGTACGAGCGCATGCCGCGCCGGCTGAGGCGGCGCAGTGCCCGCCTGTCCAGTTCGGGGCGGATCTTGGCATAGTTCGCCTCTAGGCGGCGCACCCCCTTGCCGCGCCGGAGCCAGGCCAGGTCGGCCAGCAGGTTGAAGGTGCCCCGCAGCACGGGCTCGGGGACCTTGGGGGCCAGCCTCCAGCCCAGCAGGAACAGGCGCGCGCTAGCCATTGGAGTCCGCCAGCGCGGTCTTCGGCTTGGTCAGCTGTCCGTGCACGACGGCGATGCGCCAGATGACCGTGATCAGCGTGGTGACGGCGAGCAGGGTCAGGCAGATGAGCAGCACCAGCAGCGGCAACCCCAGCTGGGTGAAGCCGAGCGGCACGAGCGCAATCACCAGCCGGTCGGAGCGCCCGGTCAGCCCCACGCGGGCGGAGGCCCCGACCGCCTCGGCCCGGGCGTGGGCATACGGCACGACGGCGCCGAGCGCCATGCACCACAGGGTGGCGATGAAGCCCCACCACATCAGGGGGCCGTCACCGACGAGGTTGTTCGGGTCGATGACAAACCAGATGGTGATGCCGGCGAAGACGGCGCCGTCGGTGATGCGGTCCAAGGTGGCGTCGAGGAAGGCCCCCCAGGCCGACGTTGAGCCCTGCAGGCGGGCCAGCGTGCCGTCGAGGGTGTCGAACAGGGCAAAGACTCCGATCAGGATGCCGCCGAGGAGCACGTGACCGGTGGGCAGCAGTCCCATCGCGATTGCCACGGCGATGACGGTGCCGCCAACGGTCACGTAGTCGGGCTTGCAGCCGATCCGATCCAGGCCGCGCGCCAGGGGCTGCATCGCCGTCCGGAAGTATTTCTGCAGATGATCGAGCACAGGTCAATCCTTGGGGGTGGGCCACGCGGCGGCGAGGCGGTTGCGGGTGTCGGCCAGAATCTCCGGCACGGCCTTAGTCTGCGCCACGATGGGCAGAAAGTTGGCATCGCCCTGCCAGCGCGGCACGATGTGTTGGTGCAAGTGGGCGGCGATCCCCGCTCCGGCCACCTCTCCCTGGTTAATCCCCAGGTTGAAGCCGGCGGGTTGGTACTCGGCCTTGAGCACCCGGATTGCCGTCTGGGTCAAGGTGGCAAGTTCCATGGTCTCCGCGGGGGTGAGGTCGAGGTACGACGCCACGTGGCGCTGCGGCAAGACCAGCAGGTGTCCCGGGTTGTACGGGAACAGGTTGAGGACCACAAAGCAACTGCGCCCCCGGGCGACCAGCAGCCGGTGCTCGTCGTCGCCGGGGCGGCAGAACGGACACTGGTCCTCCCGCGGCCCCTGTGGCTTTTCGCCACCGGTGATGTACGCCATCCGGTGGGGAGTCCAGAGCCGCTCAAGGCCATCGGCGCGGGCAACCTCCTCCATCAGACCTGCTCGTGGCTTTCGACGGCCGCCACGATGCGCTCGATGGCCTCGGCAACGGGCACCCCGTTGTCCTGGCGTCCGTCGCGGTAACGGAAGGAGACGGCGCCGGCCTCGGCGTCCTCTCCCCCGGCGATCAGGGTGAATGGCACCTTGGACTTCGAGGCGTTGCGAATCTTCTTGGGGAACCGGTCGTCGGTAAGGTCCACCTCGGCACGGATGCCGCGGGCCTTGAGCTGCGCGACTATCGCCTTGAGGTAGTCGTCGAACGCCTCGGCGACGGGGACGGCGCGCACCTGGACCGGGGCGAGCCACACCGGGAACTGCCCGGCGTAGTGCTCGATGAGCACGCCCATGAACCGCTCGATCGAGCCGAACTTGGCCGAGTGGATCATCACCGGGCGTTGGCGAGTGCCGTCGGAGGCTTGGTATTCCAGGCCGAAGCGCTCGGGCTGGTTGAAGTCGTATTGCACGGTGCCAAGCTGCCAGGTGCGGCCGATGGCGTCCTTGGCCTGCACGGAAATCTTGGGGCCGTAGAAGGCGGCGCCGCCCGGGTCGGGGATCAGTTCCAGGCCGGTGTCGCGGCCCACCTGCTCCAGGACGGCGGTGGCGGTGGCCCAGTCCTCGTCGGAGCCCTGGAACTTGTCGGCCTTGGAGTCGTCGCGGGTGGAGAGTTCGAGATAGAAGTCGGTGAGGCCGAAGTCCTGCAGCAGCGAGAGCATGAAGCCGAGCAGGTGCTTGACCTCGTCGGCGGCCTGTTCCCTGGTGACGTAGGAGTGCGAATCGTCCTGGGTGAGTCCGCGCACCCGGGTCAGCCCCTGCACCACCCCGCCTTTCTCATAGCGGTAAACCGTGCCAAACTCGAAGAGCCGTAACGGCAACTCGCGATATGACCGCCCGCGGGAGGCGTAGATCAGGTTGTGCATGGGGCAGTTCATGGCCTTGAGCCGGTACCGTTGCTCGGGGGCGTCCGGGCTGGCGTCCTCGTCGCGGAAAATCATGGGCGGGAACATGGTGTCGGCGTAATATGGTAAATGCCCTGAGGTGTAGAACAACTCCTCCTTGGCGATATGGGGGGTGCTCACGTACTCAAACCCCTCGGCAATGTGCCGCGCCCGGACATAGTCCTCCATCACCCGCCGGATCACCCCGCCCTGCGGGTGGAACAGCGGCAACCCGGAGCCCACCTCCTCGTGGAAGCTGAACAAGTCCTGCTCGGTGCCGATGCGCCGGTGGTCGCGGCGCTCCGCCTCCGCGACGCGGTCCAGGTACGCCTTGAGGCCGTCCTTGGTGGGCCACGACGTGCCGTACACCCGCTGCAGCTGCTGGTTCGCCTGGTCGCCGCGCCAATACGCGGCCGACGACTTGGTGAGCTGGGTGCCCTGGCCGATGAGCCTGGTGTTGGGCAGGTGCGGGCCGCGGCAGAGGTCCTTCCACACCACTTTCTCCGAGTCGCGCCCCGCGCCGCGGACGTTCTCGTAGATCGTGAGCTCCGGGCCGCCCACCTCGACGCCCGCGCCCTCGGTGGCCGGGCCAGCGCCGTCGTCGTGCCCCTTCAACCCGATCAACTCAAGCTTGTACGGTTCGTCCGCCAGCTCCGCGCGG